>JAJZLD010000072.1 GCA_021803785.1 Pseudomonadota bacterium
GGAAGTTGCCGGTTGTAGCGTTGTAGCTATTAACCTTGCCGGGGAAGGTGCGCTTGCCACCGTCCGGCGTGGTGGAGAAAGTCAGCGAGCTCGCTTTGACGACGCCGGCATCGTAGGCTCCTTCGATCTTCACGAGTACGCCGTTGGCGAGGTTGTCCACCGTGCCGCCCGACAGCGTTGCGGTGGAAGCGTCAACCGGTACGCCGCGCACCTTGAAGCTCGATACCGACACGAAATCGGTGATCGCGCCGGTGAGGCTCACCTCGGCATCGCCCTCGTCGCGAACGAACTTGACCTTGCTCGCGACCACCTTGCCTGCGTTCCATGTGCCTTCAATCCGCACGGCACGGCCGTTGGCCAGATCCGCGACGGTGCCCTTCTCAAACGTGGCGGTCTTGGCATCCACACTCACGCCAGCAAGCTTGAAGCTCACATTCGTGGTGTCGAGGTCGGCCACCAGCCCGCCGAGTCGAACCTTGGCGCCATCCGCGATGCTCGGGTTCTTGATCCGCACTGCCTTGGCGGTCAACACGCCCGCATCGCTCACCGCGACGTTGCTCCACACCGCGACGCGCTGGCCTTCGGTCAGCGTAGCGGTTGCCGGTAGCACGGTCGCAGTACCGTAGTCGACGGTCAGCGTGCCGATCTTGAAGGTCTTGGCGGTACTGTCCAGCGCGGCCACGATGCCGACCACGCGTACCAGCGTGGCGCTGGTCGGGTCTTTGCGCTCGACACGTGTCGCGACGATTGCGCCGCTGGCGTCGCGCGCGCCGTGCACTTCGACGATGTCGCCGATCGCCAGGTCAGCAAGGCCGGTCGCACCTTCAAAGACCGTCGGCGTTGCCGGGTCGGTCGAAATCACCACCGGTTGGCCGGCAACAACGAAACCCGTGCCACTGAGGCTGGTAATGCGGCCGATCAGTTCCGGCGCAACGGTCAGGTGTTTGATCGTGTCGTCCGGGTT
The DNA here is from genome assembly GCA_021803785.1 of Pseudomonadota bacterium. Classification (GTDB taxonomy): domain Bacteria; phylum Pseudomonadota; class Gammaproteobacteria; order Burkholderiales; family Rhodocyclaceae; genus Niveibacterium. The sequence goes on from JAJZLD010000072.1 coordinate 965, forward strand.
CAGCTCGGTCTCAACCTTCATGCCAAGCTTGATGTCGCTGCTGGTACCCGCAGTCGGACTCGCCGGGTTACGTTCGACTTCGATGCTTGCGCTGCTATCGTCGAAGCGCACACCGTCGATGATGACGCTGCCGAAGCCCGTTACGGTGCCGCTGCTGAAACCATTGGGCGCAACCCCCGTGCCGCCCGAGCCGACACCCGAGTCCCCGCCGCCGCCACCGCAAGCGGCGAGCACGAGGCCAGTCGCCAGCGTGGCAATCCATCCCTTGATACCGAGTTTCACGATTTGTCCTCCTGCGGTGTTGTAGGTTCGGCGTAGTAATAGATGCCGAAACGCATCCGGCGGTCGGCGACCGCCGTGTTGTCCTGATTGCAATGACGGGCGGCTTCACCCACCATGCTGTCAAAAGCGGTGCGCCAGAGTCTGCGCGCAACGTCGCCGAGCGCGGCCGCCGAAGCTTCCGTTAGCCCGTCGGCAAAAACACTTTGTTCAAGAAAGACCGGTTTCTCGCCCCGCTCTGCGGCGCACAGGTTCGTTGCTGCTGCAGCCATGTGGTCGCGCAGGTTTTCGCCAAAGTAATAGGCGAGTTCGCGGAAGCCCTCACGCGGCACGAAGCCGTCGCGGCTCGGCACGACCGACTCCCCCTCGATCCGAACAACGCCCAGACGCAGCAGCTCATCGAGCATGCTGCGGGCGTGAAAGTCGGTGGACACCGAGGCAACGAGCGTCTCGAACGAAGGCGCCGGGCCAGTTCGCGGCAGTGGCCTGGGCGACCCGTCCGGCGCGCGCAGGTCGGGGTCGTGCATCCAGCGAGTGAATACTTCGGCCGCGCGGGACAGCGGCGCGCCCATCGCGGGCTCGCCATTCTCGGCGGCCATCTTCGCCGCGCGGATATCCTTACGGTGCAAGCCTGAGAGCAAGCTCAACGCGGAATCGGTCTGGCGGCGCCCTTCCGAGGCGAGCTCGAACCGTGCCGCCTCGAGAAAAACATGCTTGAGGCGCGCAGCGAGCTGCGGATAACCAATACCGTTGGCAATCAGCAGCCGCGCGAGCGGCAGCAGCATGCGTTCGGTTTCATCCAGCAGGATGTCGGCGCGGGTTGGGTGTCCGGTGGGAGCGTCCATGATCTCGTCAGCAAGGAATCCGTGGGAGGTGTTCCATAAATGGAATTATTTCCCATATTTGTGGAACTTCAAGTGCTATCTGCCGCCAAAGTTGTAACAGGAGTTAGAACGTTCATGCGCGCAAGGCCGGCGGGGCAAATCGACCAGAATGGTGACTTCGGTCACGCCATTGGCAGCGACTGCAACGCATGAAAGCTCGGCGTCAGTCGTTATTTATAAGGTAAGCTCATTTGCAGGACGGGCATTTGCTGCCTATCCTATGCGCCCGTGCGAGGGGTTCAGGTGGGGTTCCCTCGTCATCTCAGAGCAGACTATCTTGGCGATACCGTTCTTCCGCAAAGGGCCGCAACCGCAGGAGCCTGCGTCCGGTAACAAGTCCGGCGCACGCAGCGGTAAAGTCGAGCCAAGCACCTCGACCCTCGACTTCACCCAAGGTGATGTGCGCGCACTTGCGCTCGCCGCAGGCAAGATTCATGTCGACGAGTTGTCTGACGCCGACCACCCGGCCGTTGAAGAGGCCGCCATTCTGTTTGCCAACGCGAATGACGAAGCGGCTGCAATGGTGCTTGAAGCCGCGCTGGATGAAGGTAATGGCGGCAACGAGACGCTCTGGAACATGCTGTTCGATCTGTATCGCCTGACTGGCCGGCGCGAAGCATTCGAACAGCGCTGTTTGGCTTACGCCGAACAGTTCGGCCGTTCGCCACCGATCTGGATTGATGCGGATGATGCCGCCAAAGCGCCCAAGCCCAGTTCGCGCGACGCCACACCCTCGATCAGCCTGACCGGTACGCTTGGTGCCGCGTTCGGCTCACAGTTCGAGCAGATTGCGAAGATCGCAACCAAGGCTGGCAAGCTTCGAATCGACCTGGGCAAACTGCGCGGGGCGGACGAAGCGGGCTGTGAAGCGCTGGTACATGGGCTGCAGAAGTTGCGGCAAGCACGAGTGAGCGTCACGCTGTTGAATGCGCGCAACATGTTGCCGATGATTGAAGGTCACGCGGTGCAGGGGCGTCGCGAAGGCCGGGCGATCTGGCTGATGGTGCTGGAGCTGCTGCAGGCGCTTGCCGAAGCAGACCGCTTTGAGGAAGTTGCCCTCGACTACGCGATCACCTTCGAGGAGTCGCCGCCCTCTTACGAAGCGCCGCCAGCAGATGCTGTTGCCAAGGCCAAGGAGTCCCCGACTGCGAGCACCCCCAGCCTCGAGCTGGTGCCGATCGAGGAGGAGGCCGCCAGCTTCGTCATGGAAGGCGAACTGACCTCGGCCCAGGCTGACGCGATTCGCAAGCTCGCCAGATATGGCGCGGACCGCACGACGGTCGAGGTCGATGCGAGTCGGCTCAAGCGCATGGACTTTGTTACCGCCGGTAACCTGTTCAATCTGCTGGTGCAGTTCCAGGCCCAAGGCAAGCTGTGCGTCTTCCGTGGGCTCAACGCCATGGTTGCCGCGCTGCTGCGCGTGATGGGCGTGCACCAGGTGGCAACGATGGAGTTGCGCCGCATCTGATTGGCAGGGCCTTTTCCGGTCCTTGCGTTTCGCTCGGCCGCCCCCACACTGATAAAACGGGCCGGGGTCTCCGGCTGCTACAGGAAGAGCCATGGAGCAATATCACGGCACCACGATCCTGTCGGTGCGTCGCGCAAACCAGGTTGCACTGGGCGGCGACGGGCAGGTCACCCTCGGCAATATCGTCATCAAAGGCACGGCACGCAAAGTGCGTCGCCTTTTCCACGGCAAGGTCCTTGCAGGTTTTGCTGGGGGCACGGCCGATGCCTTTACCCTGTTCGAGCGCTTCGAAGCGAAATTGGAAAAACACCAGGGCCACTTGATGCGCAGCGCGGTTGAACTCGCCAAGGACTGGCGGACTGACCGTATGCTGCGCCGACTCGAGGCGATGCTGCTTGTCGCCGACAAGGAACACACGCTGGTGATTACCGGCAACGGCGACGTGCTGGAACCAGAACAGGGGCTTGGAGCGATCGGTTCGGGTGGCGCATACGCGGAGTCCGCAGCACGCGCACTGTTCGAGAACACTGATCTGCCGGCTGACGAGGTGGTCGCAAAGTCGCTCAAGATTGCCGGCGACCTCTGCATCTACACCAACCAGCACCATACGATCGAAACCCTGGAGTGGTGAGCCGGCGCCGTTATGCGCTTTCTCGTCGCTGACTTCTGAAGGGCTAAGCATGACCCAGATGACCCCGCCGGAGATCGTCTCCGAACTCGACAAGCACATCGTTGGCCAGCACCGGGCCAAGCGCTCGGTCGCAATTGCCTTACGCAACCGTTGGCGTCGCGCACAGGTGGATGAGTCTCTGCGCCAGGAAATCACGCCGAAGAACATTCTGATGATCGGCCCGACCGGCGTTGGCAAAACCGAGATCGCGCGCCGTCTGGCGCGCCTGTCTAACGCCCCTTTTGTGAAAGTCGAGGCAACCAAGTTCACCGAGGTCGGCTACGTCGGCCGTGATGTCGATACGATCATTCGTGACTTGGTGGAGATTGCCGTCAAGGATGCGCGCGAAGTGGCCATGCGCCGGGTGCGCGCGCGTGCTGAGGACGCGGCAGAGGACCGGGTGCTGGACGTACTGTTGCCGCCCGCGCGCCCGGTCGGTTTTGCAACCGAGGTGGCGATGCCGGAGGACAGCGCAACCCGCCAGAAATTCCGCAAGAAGCTGCGCGAAGGCGAACTGGACGACAAGGAAATCGAGATCGAAGTGGGCCTGCAAGGCGCCACCGCCGAGATTTTCGCGCCGCCCGGCATGGAAGAGCTGACGCAGCAACTGCAGGGCATGTTCCAGAGCCTTGGTAATCAGCAAAAGAAGCTGCGCAAGCTCAAGATCCGTGAAGCCCTGAAGCTGCTCGCGGACGAGGAGGCCGCACGGATGGTGAATGACGAGGAAGTGAAGCTCGAAGCGGTGAAGAACGTCGAGCAGAACGGCATCGTATTCCTCGACGAAATAGACAAAATCGCGACGAGATCAGAGGTAGGCGGGGCCGATGTTTCGCGCCAGGGCGTTCAGCGCGATCTGTTGCCGCTGGTCGAAGGCACGACCGTCACGACCAAGTACGGCATGATCAAGACCGATCACATCCTCTTCATCGCAAGCGGCGCGTTCCATCTGGCCAAACCGTCGGACCTGATCCCCGAACTGCAGGGGCGCTTCCCGATCCGCGTTGAACTGGACTCGCTTTCCGTTGAAGATTTCGTTCGCATCCTGACGGCCACTGATGCCTGCCTGACGCGCCAGTACCAGGCGCTGCTGGCGACCGAAGGGGTTGCGCTGGATTTCACTGAGGATGGTATCCGTCGGCTCGCCGAAATCGCCTTCCAGGTGAATGAGAAGACCGAGAACATCGGCGCTCGCCGGCTCTACACCGTGATGGAGAAACTGCTCGAAGAGATCAGTTTTGACGCGGGCAAACCCGGTACCGAAAGTTTGCGGATCGATGCCAGCTATGTCGATGGCCGGCTCGAAACCCTGGCTGGCAACGAGGACCTTTCCCGCTACGTGCTCTGAGCGGTGGCGCTGCCGGGCGGGCGGCCGCCCGGCGCGCGTTCAGAGTGCGCCGAATATCTTCTTCGCCAGCGTACCGGCCGCGCTGGCGGGGTTCTGGCGGATCGCCCGTTCCTCTTCGCCGATCGCGGTGTAAAGCCCGTCGAGCGCCTTGCGCGTCACGTAGCGGTCGATATCGGCATCCTCGGCCTTGACGAGGCCAAAGCCGGCAGCCTTGCTGGCCAGCGCGTTGTACTGTTGGGCGAGGCCGATCTTCGCTGTTGCCTGCTTCACCGTGGGCGTGAAGCGCGCAGTCAGTGGTTCGGCCGTCTTGCTGCGGAAGTAGCGGGTCACCGAATCGTCACCACCGGTGATGATCGCCTTCGCATCGGATACGGTCATCTGTTTCACGGCGCTTGTCAGCAAAGGTAGCGCCTGCGACACGGCATCTTCCGCCGCGTGGTTGATCGCGGCGTGCAGGGCATCCACTTCGCCGCCCTTGCCCGCCAGACGCATCACGCTCTCGGCGCGACGCAGGCCTTCCGGCAATGGAATCTGCAACTTCGGATTGCCGTAGAAGCCATCCTTGCGGCCAAGCTGGCTCACCGCCGCCGCGGCGCCCTGTGTGAGCGCCTGACGCAGGCCGGCGCTGGCATCCTTGTCGCTGAACATGTCGAGTCCGCCGGCGAGGGCAGAACCTGCGGTGACAAGGGCGGTCAATGCAGTGACAATCGTACGTCTGGCCAGCATAGCGAACTCCAAACAATGAATCGAATATTCAAGCAGCTTAGCATCGTCGCCTTGTTTGCCCTGCTCGCGCTCGGCGGCTGGTTTGCGTTCGGTCGCGAGCGCCCGGTGCCCGATGTGGCCGTGACACGCCTCGATGGTCAGCCGCTGCGCATGGCTGACTTGAAGGGCAAAGTGGTGCTGGTGAACTTCTGGGCAACGACCTGCACCACCTGCGTGAAGGAAATGCCGCGGATGGTCGAAACCTGGCGCAAGTATGCGCCGCGCGGCTATGAAATGGTTGCGGTAGCGATGCAGTACGACAACCCGGACTGGGTCAGGGACTACACCCGACGCACTGGCCTGCCAGTAACGGTAGCGATCGACCGGAATGGCGACGCGGCAAAGGCCTTTGGCGACGTACGCCTGACGCCGACCAGCTATCTGATCGACCGGAAGGGGCGGATCGTCGTGCAGTATCTCGGTGAGCCCGGCTGGGACGCGTTGCATGCGCGCATTGAACGTCTGCTGAACGACCCATCCTGACGCATCCACGAATCGTCGCGCCGGCGAACTGGGGTATTCTCGATCCCCATGCCAACTGAATTTACGATAACCCGCATGGCGGGCGGACTCGGGCTTGCCCTATTGCTTGCCTTGAACCCCGCCCACAGCGTGGAACCAGCGCCCCTGGCGGCCCTGCAGCAGACCGACCCCGCAGCCACCCTGCATGCCCTGGTCGAATCCCATTTTGAGCAAACGCTCGAGCTTGCGCCTTTGTTGGCCACCGCGATCGGCGATTCCCGTTACGACGACCGGCTTGGCAATCCGGCCAGCCTGGCCGAGCGTGCCCGTTTCGCGGCGCTGCAGCAGCGTTCGCTGGCCGCCGCGCGCGCACTGCCGCGCGACCGGCTCTCAACGGCGGATCAACTGACGCTCGACGTATTCATCGACGAGCGCGAAAAGACGATCGCCGCGGCTCGGTTCCCCGAGCACCTGATGCCGATCACGCAGCTCAACAGCATCGCGGTGGAGCTTGCGGTGCTGGGCTCAGGGGCTGGGCAGCAGCCCCTGGCGACGGTGGCGCAGCATGAGGCATGGCTGGCACGCGCCGCGGAGTTTCCTGCCTGGGTCGACAGTGCGATCGCCAATATGCGCGAAGGCATCGCGCGCGGCGTGACGCTGCCGCGCCGCGCGGCGCTGAAGGTACAACCTCAGCTCGACGCGCTTGCGGTGTCCGATCCTCAGCAAAGCGTTTTTCGTGGCGCGATCGCGCGCCTGCCGGCCGATCTTCCCGCGGCGGAGCGCGCACGGCTAGAGGCGGCTTACGAGGCCTTGATCGGCGAAAAGTTGCTCCCCGCCTACCGCAAGCTGGCAAGGTTCTTTGCCCGCGAATACGTGCCTGCTTGCCGCACGACCGACGGATGGTCTGCGCTGCCCGATGGGCAGGCGTGGTATCGCGAGCGGATTTTTGCCAATACCGGTTTGAATTTGCCGGCTGAGAAGATCCACGCGATCGGGCTCAGCGAGGTTGCGCGTATTCGTGGCGAGATGGATCGGGTGCGCATCAAGGTCGGCTTCAAGGGCGATTTGGCGGCCTTCTTCCGCCACCTGGCGAGCGATCCGCGCAGCTACCACAGCACGCCCGAAGCGCTGTTGGAAGGCTTTCGGGAGATCAAGCGGCGTGTCGATCCGCATCTGCCGGAGCTCTTCTCGCAGCGCCCGAATGCGGACTATGAGGTGCGTGCCGTCGAAGCCTTCCGCGCCAATGCGTCACCCGGCGCGTTCTATCAAATGCCGTCGGAGGACGGCAGCCGTGCCGGCATCTTCTATGTGAATACCCACGACCTGCGGGCGATTCCGGTTTGGGGCATGGAGACGCTGTCGCTGCATGAGGCGGCACCCGGGCATCACTTCCAGATGTCGATTGCGCAGGAGTTGGGTGGTCTGCCGCGCTTCCGCCGCTTCGCCAACGACAATGCGTACGTCGAGGGCTGGGCGGTCTATGCGGAGACGCTGGGGCATTCGCTGGGCCTGTTTTCCGACCCCTACCAGTGGTTCGGCAAACTCAACGACGAAATGCTGCGCGCCTCACGCCTGGTGGTGGATACCGGGCTGCATGCGATGGGTTGGTCACGCGAGCGTGCGATCGCCTACATGCAGAGGAACCAGTTGATGTCGGATGGCGACGCAGTGATCGAAGTCGAACGCTACATGGCCGACCCGGGTCAGGCGCTGGGCTACAAGTTGGGCCAGTTGCGTATCCTCACCCTGCGCCAGGAGGCCGAGCAACGCCTTGGTGCGCGCTTCGATCTGCGTGCCTTCCATCGCGAGGTGCTGGTCGACGGCGCACTGCCGCTGCCGGTACTTGAAACAAAGATCCGGCGCTGGATCGACAGCCAGGCGGCAATCTGATCGGTCGCCGCGCAGTCGCCGTCATTGGGTTCGTCGGATGCTGCCGTCGTCGGCGATGTCGATCCCGCCTGCGGCCGGGCGGGCGGCCGGTGCGCCAGCGGGCGCCGCTGGCTTTTGTGCCGGAAGCGTCACGATCTTGCTGCGCTCCGGATCGAGTGCGCGCTGGTCGTGGTCGGCCGGGCAGGGTTGATCTGTGTAGCTGATCTTGCCTCGCTTGACGCACTTGTGGATGCCAGCGCCCTCGGGCTGCGCTGGTTCGATCGGGATTACGTCGCGCGGATCGGGCAAGCGCGATACATCGGGCTTGGCGCGCCAGTAGGTCGCTTCTAGTTGCGGGCGCGGGTCGCCATGAACCAGCGAAAAGAGCCCCGCGATCGCGATCGCGGACAGGGTGACAAGAATCAGGAAGATGCGCACGTTTTGGGGCGCCGACGGGCGCGGTTGCCGATTTGGCTAAAGGGCGAAGACGCGATGCTAACGAGCTTGCGTGACAGCTGCCAGTGGCAAGCTGCGCGGGCCGCAATCATTGCGCCGCACTGTTGATCTCCGGCAGAAAGCGTTCGAGCAAGCTGTTCAGGAAGCGCTGGCCCTTGGCGCTCGGGCGCAGGCGTTCGCCATCCAACTCCAGCAGGCCGTCGCGACGCGCCTGCACCAGCGTCGCCTCGATGGCCGCCAGCGGCAGGCCGGTCCGCTCTGCAAACAGCGCTGCAGGCACGCCTTCGGTCAGGCGCAGCGCGTTCATCATGAATTCGAACGGCAGGTCTTCGGTGCCGACTTCTCGCCGCTCCTGCACTGCCGAGCCCTTCGCGACACCGTCGAGATACGCGTTTGGATGCTTGTGCCGCATCTCGCGCACGATGCCCGTGTGTGACGACAGCTTTCCATGCGCGCCAGCACCGATTCCCAGGTAGTCGCCGAAACTCCAGTAATTCAGATTGTGGCGGCAGCGGTGACCCGGTTGCGCGAAGGCCGACGTTTCGTAGTGCTGGTAGCCGGCCTGTGCAAGCCGGGCCTCGATCGCCTCTTGCATGTCGGCGCCGGTGTCGTCGTCTGGCAGGTCGGCCGGCGGGTTGGCGCCGAAGGCGGTGTTCGGCTCCATCGTCAGGTGATAGCAGGAGAGGTGCGGCGGCTTGAAACCCAGGGCGGCGTCGACGTCCGCGAGCGCCTGCACGAGCGACTGCCCGGGTAGCGCATACATCAGATCGAGGTTGAAGGTGTCGAAATGCCGGGCCGCTAGCTCAGCCGCGCGGCGCGCTTCGGTGCCGCCGTGGATACGCCCGATGCGCGCGAGGAAGGCATCATCGAAGCTCTGGATGCCGAGCGAGAGCCGGGTTACGCCGGCACTGCGGAAGTCCGCGAAATGGCTGGCCTCGACGGTTCCAGGGTTGGCTTCGAGCGTGATCTCGCAATCGCCAGCAAGCGGCAGGCGCATGCGTATGTCGCCTAGCAGGCGTTCGAGCCCTGCGGCAGAAATCAGGCTCGGCGTGCCGCCGCCGATGAAGATGGATTGCACGCGGCGACCCCATACCTGCGGCAGCGAGGCCTCAAGGTCAGCAATCAGTGCGTCGAGGTAAGCCTGTTCGGGTATGCCGTCGCGCACCGCATGCGAGTTGAAGTCGCAGTAAGGGCACTTCTGCACGCACCAGGGGAAATGCACATACAGCGACAGCGGCGGCGGTGCGGCCAACTGCGCGCGGGTGATCGCTGGCGGACGAACGACGAGCGGGATAATCCGGCGTTGCGACATGGCGTTCAGGGAAGGTCTGGATCAATCACTGCGACGGCGCATCGAGGCGTTGCCGAGTGCGCACCCCCGCGCCGATCCGTTTGGTATGGCTTGGCCGCCTCGCTCACCTATTCAGACCTTCTTTAGTCGGCGTTGCGCTTGAGGCGATCGAGCAGGTGACGACATGCCGCGCCACGGTGCGAGAGTGTGTTCTTCAGCGCCGGCTCGAGTTCCGCTGCGGTCTGCCCGAGATCCGGAAGCAGGAATAGCGGGTCGTAGCCGAAGCCCCGCGTACCGCGAGGCGTGTCGATGATCTCGCCATGCCATTCGCCGTCCGCGATCAGCGGTTGCGGGTCGTCCACGCTGTGCACCAGTACCAGCACGCACACATAGTGCGCACGGCGATCGGCAACGCCAGCAAGTTTCTCGAGCAGCAGCGCGTTGTTGCGTGCGTCCGACTTGGGTTCGCCGGCAAAGCGCGCAGACTGAACGCCAGGTGCGCCGCCGAGTGCCGATTCGCACAACCCGGAATCGTCCGCCAGCGCAGGCAAACCCGTGTGACGCGCTGCGTGGCGGGCCTTCTCGAGCGCGTTCTCGACGAAGGTGTAATGCGGCTCCTCGGCCTCCGGCACGTTGAAGTGTGATTGCGGCAGCACTTCGATACCGAGCGGCGCGAGCAGCGCGGAAAACTCCCGCAGCTTGCCGGCATTGTTCGAGGCGAGGACAAGTTGTTTCATCGTGGAAGGCTCACGAAAAGCATTGATTCGGAAGCTGGCGCGGTTGCCCGTTCGGGTACCGTGCCTGAGGCGGGTAGCCGAGCCAAGGGCGCCGCCCTGGCCCGGACCGGGGCGGCGGGATCAGGTGGCCAGCGCACGCCCTTGTGCTTCGATCAGCTCACCGATGCCGCGTTCCGCGAGCGCCAGCAGTGCGTCAAGCTCGGTGCGCGAGAAGGGGGAGCCCTCGGCGGTGCCCTGCACTTCGACAATGCCACCCGATGCGGTCATCACCACATTCATGTCGGTGTCGCAGTTCGAGTCTTCCGCGTAGTCGAGATCCAGCACAGGCTGGCCATCGACGATCCCGACCGACACCGCCGCTACACGCTCGC
>JAJZLD010000073.1 GCA_021803785.1 Pseudomonadota bacterium
GCCACCGCGCGAATTTTCTCTCGCGCGCGCAGCATCCGCACGCCAAAGCGCGACTCGAACAGGCCATAGATAGAACCCTGCCAGTCACGCAACATTTCGATATTGAGTCCCGAGAAAATCTCCCCCGGCAGGTAGATTTCATCCACCACGATCGGCTTGGATTCATGCTTCAGAATCCGCCGAATGATGATGATCGGCGCCGACAGTTCGATACCGAGGTTTCGCGACGCCTCCTGCCCCGCCTTGGCACGCCAACAGTCCAGCGGCTCGCTGTTGAGTGGAACGATTTCACCGGACAGCGGCGTCAGACGCAGAAAGCGAAACAGCGCGCGCGGGTCCGCATGCGAGGCAACGAACGTACCCTTGCCTTGACGACGAATCAGAAGGTTGTCGGCAGCCAGTTCGTCGATCGCTTTGCGAACCGTTCCCTGACTGACCTGGAAACGCACGGCGAGTTCTTGCTCGCTGGGGATGGCCTGACCGGGACGCCACTCCCCGGACTCAAGCGCCCGAATCATCAGGCGTTTGATCTGCTGGTACAACGGGCTAAAGGTGGGCGACAGGTTCACCATGACCACATTCAAGCACAGAAAACCCAGTGTGTCTATAATGCATCTCCTGTCTTATATAAGACATAAGTTAGCTTTTGACGTTTTGGAATTTCTGCCCTAGGATGATGAGTACGTTGCCGTCGGCAGGCGCCACGGCGCCCTCTTAGATAGAACCCGCGCGCAGGGCCGCGCTCTCCAGCATAGATAAAGGAGTCACACATGGCCAAAGCTCCCGTTCGCGTCACCGTCACCGGTGCCGCCGGTCAGATCGGTTACAGCCTGCTGTTCCGCATTGCCTCGGGCGAAATGCTCGGCAAAGATCAGCCGGTGATCCTTCAGTTGCTGGATCTGCCCCAGGCCCAGAAGGCGGTCAAGGGCGTGATGATGGAGTTGGAAGACTGTGCATTCCCTCTGCTCGCCGGCATGATCGCGACCGACGATCCCGCTGTTGCCTTCAAGGACACCCAGGTTGCATTGCTGGTTGGCGCACGCCCCCGCGGCCCGGGCATGGAGCGCAAGGACCTGCTGACCGAGAATGCCAAGATCTTCACTGTGCAAGGCGCCGCAATCGGCCAGTACGCTGATCCGAACGTCAAGGTGCTGGTGGTCGGTAACCCCTGCAACACCAACGCTTACATCGCCAAGGCAACGGCTACCAAGTTCGGTCGGGTCAAGCCGGGCAACTTCACTGCCATGCTGCGCCTTGACCATAACCGTGCGCTGTCGCAACTCGCCGCCAAGTCCGGCCGCGATGTATCGAGCCTGAAGAACCTCATCGTATGGGGTAACCACTCGCCGACGATGTACGCCGACTACCGCTTTGTCACCTCGAACGGTGACAACGTCAAGGCGTTGATCAACGACGAAACCTGGAACCGCGAGACCTTCCTGCCGACCGTCGGCAAGCGTGGCGCCGCGATCATCGAAGCACGTGGTCTGTCGTCCGCCGCCTCGGCCGCCAACGCCGCCATCGACCACATCCGCGACTGGGTCCTGGGCTCGAACGGCGACTGGGTCACCATGGGCATTCCTTCCGACGGCTCCTACGGCATCCCGGAAGGCATCATCTACGGTTTCCCGGTCACCACCGCCAACGGCGAATACAAGATCGTGCAAGGCCTGGAGATCGACGAGTTCTCGCGTGAGCGCATGAATTTCACTTTGAAGGAACTCGAAGAAGAGCGTGCGGGCGTCGCTGACCTGCTGGCCTAAAGCGAACGGCGTCGGGCTCATGGATAACGTACAGCCTGAGGAAACAACGGGTCGCCCCGGATTTTCTGGCGCCTCCAGAGGGGACAGATCGCCGAATAGCGACCGCGGGCGCTCACCGCTCCATCCCGATGCCGTGCTGTTCGCCGGCGGCAGGCCGCTGCCGGCGATCCCCGCGGTGGACCATTACTGCGGGTCCGAAAAAAACATGCGCAAGGCAATCGCCTTGCAACAACAGATGGGCCCGGTCTTCGATATCACGCTCGACTGCGAAGACGGTGCGCCTGCCGGCGCCGAGCGCGCACACGCTGAGTTATGCGGCAGCCTTATCGCCGGAACCGATAATCTGTTCGGACGCATCGGCGCACGCATTCACGATGTCTCGCATCCGAGTTGGCACGACGACCTCGAGATCATTCTCGGTCGCGCCAGCGACCGGATAGCGTTTGTGACCGTACCAAAGGCTCGCGGCGCTGCGGATGTGGAAACGGCGCTCGCCGCCCTGCGCAATATCGAATCGCGCCTCGGTCTCAAACATGAGATACCGCTGCATGCGTTGGTTGAGACGCATGGTGCCTTGCACCAAGCGTGGGAGATTGCCGCACTGGCCGGCATCGAAACGCTGGATTTCGGCCTGATGGATTTCGTCTCGGAACACCACGGTGCGATTCCCGGTTCGGCAATGCGCTCGCCAGCGCAATTCACGCACCCCATGGTGGTGCGCGCCAAGTGCGAAGTCGTCGCCGCAGCAATCGCTCACGGCGTGATTCCGACGCACAACGTGACAACCGTACTCGACGACACGCAGGTCGCTTTCGATGATGCGAGCCTCGCTCGTAACGAGTTTGGCTACCTGCGGATGTGGAGCATCCACCCCGCGCAGATTGAGCCGATCCTGCAAGGCATGCGCCCAGCCGCCGATGAAGTGACGGAGGCCGCTGACATCGTTTGTGCTGCGCAAGACGCGAACTGGGGACCAATCCGCGTCGGCACACGATTGCACGATCGCGGCTCGTTCCGCCATTACTGGAATTTGCTCGTGCGCGCCCGGTCTACCGGGATGACGCTGCCCAGCGAGGCCGAGCAACGGTTTTTCACCCCCAACCCCAATTAACCGAATGCCGAACGGCATCCTGACAGCAAACCGGAGGACCTCACCGTGCTAGAAGCCTACCGCCAACATGTCGCCGAGCGCGCCGCCCTCGGTATCCCGCCTTTGCCGCTGGATGCCAAACAGGTCGCCGAACTGATTGAGCTCATCAAGAACCCGCCGGCAGGCGAAGAAGCCTTCCTGGTGGAGTTGCTCACCTACCGCGTGCCGCCCGGCGTGGATGATGCCGCTAAGGTCAAGGCCAGCTTCCTCGCCGCCGTTGCGCATGGCGACATTACGGTCGATCTGATCTCCAAGACCAAGGCCACCGAGCTGCTGGGCACCATGGTGGGCGGCTACAACGTGCAGCCGCTGATTGAGCTGCTAGACGACGCCGAAGTCGCAGGCGTCGCCGCCGAGGGCTTGAAGAAGACGCTACTGATGTTCGACTTCTTCAACGACGTGGCCGAGAAGGCCAAGGCCGGCAACGCCAAGGCCAAGGAGGTTATGCAGAGCTGGGCGGACGCCGAGTGGTTCACCAGCCGCCCGCCGGTGCCCAAGTCCATTACGGTCACCGTCTTCAAGGTGCCGGGCGAGACCAACACCGACGACCTCAGCCCCGCCCCCGACGCCTGGAGCCGCCCGGACATCCCGCTGCACTACCTGGCGATGCTGAAGAATGCACGTCCCGATGCGGCCTTCAAACCCGAGGAAGACGGCAAACGTGGCCCCATCCAGTTCATCGAAGATCTGAAGAAGAAGGGTCACCTCGTAGCCTACGTCGGCGACGTGGTCGGCACCGGATCTTCCCGCAAGAGCGCCACCAACAGCGTGATCTGGGCTACCGGCCAGGACATCCCCTACGTGCCGAACAAGCGCTTCGGCGGCGTGACCTTGGGCGGCAAGATCGCGCCGATCTTCTTCAACACCCAAGAGGATTCCGGTGCCCTGCCGATCGAGGTGGATGTCTCCAAACTCGAGATGGGCGACGTGATCGAGATCCTGCCGTACGACGGCAAGATCCTGAAGGACGGCGCCGTCGTGGCCGAGTTTCAGCTCAAGAGCCAGGTGTTGCTCGACGAGGTGCAGGCCGGCGGCCGCATCAACTTGATCATCGGCCGCAGCCTGACCGCCAAGGCGCGCGAGTTCCTGGGCCTGCCGGCCAGCACCGCCTTCCGCCTGCCGGTGGCACCCAAGGACACGGGCCGCGGCTTCACGCTAGCGCAGAAGATGGTCGGCCGCGCCTGCGGCCTGCCCGAGGGCAAGGGCATCCGCCCCGGCACTTACTGCGAGCCGCGCATGACCACTGTCGGCAGCCAGGACACCACTGGCCCGATGACGCGCGACGAACTCAAGGACTTGGCCTGCCTCGGCTTCAGCGCGGATTTAGTCATGCAGAGCTTCTGCCACACCGCCGCCTACCCCAAGCCGGTGGACGTGAAAATGCACCGCGAGCTGCCTGCCTTCATCAGCAGCCGCGGCGGCGTGAGCCTGCGCCCGGGCGACGGCGTCATCCACAGCTGGCTCAACCGCCTGCTGCTGCCCGACACCGTGGGCACCGGCGGCGACAGCCATACGCGCTTCCCGATCGGCATCAGCTTCCCGGCCGGCTCGGGCCTGGTGGCCTTCGCCGCCGCCACCGGCGTGATGCCGCTGGACATGCCAGAATCGGTGCTCGTTCGATTCAAGGGCCAGATGCAGCCGGGCATCACGCTGCGCGATCTGGTCCACGCGATCCCGTACTACGCGATCAAGGCTGGTCTGCTGACCGTCGCCAAGGCCGGCAAGAAGAACGTGTTCTCGGGCCGCATCCTTGAAATCGAAGGCCTGCCGGATCTAAAGGTCGAGCAGGCGTTCGAGCTCTCGGACGCGTCGGCTGAACGTTCGGCAGCCGGCTGCACGGTCAAGCTGAACAAAGAACCGATCATCGAGTACCTCAACAGCAACATCGTGCTGATGAAGAACATGATCGCCGACGGCTACCAGGACAAGCGCACGCTTGAACGCCGCATCAAGGCAGTCGAGGCATGGCTAGCCAACCCGAACCTGCTCGAAGCGGACAAGGATGCCGAGTACGCAGCGGTCATCGAGATCGACCTCAACGATCTGAAGGAGCCGGTGCTCTGCTGCCCGAACGATCCGGACGACGCAAAACTGCTGTCCGAAGTCGCCGGCGCGAAGATCGACGAAGTGTTCATTGGCTCATGCATGACCAACATCGGGCACTTCCGTGCGGCGTCCAAGCTGCTCGAAGGCAAGCGCGATATCCCGGTAAAACTGTGGATTGCGCCGCCGACCAAGATGGATGCTGCCGAGCTGACCAAGGAAGGCCACTACGGCGTGTTCGGCAGCGCAGGCGCACGCACCGAAATGCCGGGCTGCTCGCTGTGCATGGGTAACCAAGCACAGGTGCGTGAAGGTGCGACGGTCGTCTCCACCTCGACGCGAAACTTCCCGAACCGGTTGGGCAAGAACGCCAACGTGTATTTGGCTTCGGCCGAGTTGGCCGCGATCGCATCGAAGCTCGGACGCATCCCGACGGTCGAGGAGTACCACGCTGAGATGGGCGTGATCAACGCTGATAGCAGCAAGATCTACAGGTACATGAACTTCGATCAGATCGCCGAGTACCAGGAAGCAGCAAAGGCTATCGAAGTCTGACTGCCGATGACCTGAACCTGCACGCCCTGCATCGCGAGATGTGGGGCGTTTTCTTTTTTCAGCTTGGCGCATGTCACTGACGCGAAAAGGGTTTTTAACTATGCCCTGCACGCCTTCTGCCCCTCATCACGTACGGCGCGAAGCCGCCCATTCCCGTACAATCCGCCCCCTCATGCGAGCTCAAGCCCCCTCCCTTCTCGACTATCCGCGCCACCGCAAACTGAAGCGTCGCGCGCCGTTCCTGCCGATGTCGCGTGCCGAGATGGACGCGCTGGGCTGGGACGCGTGCGACATCATCCTGGTGACCGGCGACGCCTACATCGACCACCCGAGTTTCGGCATGGCGCTGATCGGGCGTGCGCTCGAAGCGCAGGGCTTTCGCGTGGGCATCATTGCGCAGCCAGACTGGCGTTCGGCCGAGCCCTTCCGGGCGCTGGGTCGCCCGACGCTGTTCTTCGGCGTGACCGCCGGGAACATGGATTCGATGATCAACCGCTACACCGCGGATCGGAAGATCCGCTCAGACGACGCCTACACGCCGCACGGCGAGGCCGGCAAGCGCCCCGACCGCGCCGTCACCGTGTATGCCCAGCGCGCCCGCGAGGCCTATCCCGACGCAAACATCGTGATCGGCTCGATTGAAGCGAGCCTGCGCCGCATCGCGCACTACGACTACTGGTCGGACAAGGTACGCCGCTCAGTGCTGCTGGATTCAAAAGCCGACATGCTGATCTTCGGCAGCGCCGAACGTGCGGTCATCGACCTTGCGCATCGCCTCGCTGCCGGTGAAGCGATCGAGAACATCCGCGACCTGCGCGGCACCGCCTTCATGGTCAAGCGCGGTTGGAAACCTGCAGAAGACTGGGTCGAGCAGGACTCGACCGATCTGGACCGCCCCGGCCGCATCGACCCGCACCCCGATCCCTACGCGATGGAGCCGCAGCAGACGGCCAGCGCGCCGAACGCCGATGGTTCGATGCCGGTGCGCATCGTGCCGGCAGCCGAGCGCGTCGCGGCTCGCAAGGCGCAGCGCGCAAAAACCGTGATCCGCCTGCCGGCCTTTGAGCAGGTGAAGGACGACGCGGTGCTGTACGCCCACGCCTCGCGCGTGTTCCACCTCGAATCCAACCCCGGCAACGCGCGTGCGCTGGTGCAAGGGCATGGGGATCGCGACGTGTGGCTCAACCCGCCGCCAGTGCCGCTGACCACCGAGGAGATGGACTGGGTCTTCGATCAGCCCTACGCCCGCGCGCCGCACCCGGTGTATGGCGATGCGCACATCCCGGCGTGGGAGATGATCCGCTTCTCGATCAACATCATGCGCGGCTGTTTCGGCGGCTGCACCTTCTGCTCGATCACCGAGCACGAGGGTCGCATCATCCAGAGCCGCTCCCACGAATCGATCCTCAAGGAAATCGAAGAGATCCGCGACAAGATCCCGGAGTTCCGTGGCCACATCACCGATCTGGGCGGCCCGACGGCCAACATGTACCGCATGGCCTGCAAGGACCCGAAGATCGAGTCCTCGTGCCGGCGCCTATCATGCGTGTACCCCGGCATCTGCGAGAACCTGAACACCGACCACTCGTCGCTGATCGAGCTCTACCGCAAGGCGCGGCGGATTCCGGGGGTGAAGAAGATCACCATCGGCTCGGGCCTGCGTTATGACCTCGCGGTGCGCTCGCCGGAGTACGTGAAGGAACTGGTGACGCACCACGTCAGCGGGCTTCTGAAGATTGCGCCGGAACACACCGAAGAGAACACGCTGTCGAAGATGATGAAGCCGGGCATCGGCACATACGACAAGTTCAAGCGCCTGTTCGACAAGTTCTCGAAGGAGGCCGGCAAGAAGCAGCACCTCGTGCCCTACTTCATTGCCGCCCACCCCGGCACCACCGACGAGGACATGCTGAACCTTGCGCTGTGGTTAAAGGCCAACAACTTCCGCCCCGACCAGGTGCAGACCTTCACGCCGACACCGCTGGCGATGGCGACTGCGATGTACCACACGCGCAGGAACCCCTTGCGCAAGGTCAGTCGCGATTCAGAGATCGTCGAAACCGCGCGCTCCGGTGTGCAGCGCAAGCTGCACAAGGCGTTGCTGCGTTACCACGACCCGGCCGGGCATGAGCTGATCCGCGAGTACCTGCATTCGATCGGGCGCGACGACCTGATTGGCAATGGCCCGCACCACCTGGTACCGCGTGCTGCGCCAGCGCGCCTGCAACGCGCCGGACTAAAACCGCGGAGCAACGATTTCGTGCACGCGATCACCCCTAACGGGCGTGGCAAGCCGGCTACGCCGCCCGCAGCCAAAGCCATCGGGCGCTCAGCGCAAAAAGCGCCACCCAAAGCGCAAGCAGCGCGCAATGCACCGCACAACAAGCAAGGACGTCCACGCTGATTCCATTTCGTTTTTAGAAATGAGCGCTACGAACACTACCAATAACCCCTGTCTGGATTGCGGCGCGTGCTGCGCGCACTTCCGAGTCTCGTTCTACTGGTCAGAGGCCGAAGCCTGTGGCTTGCCGGCTTCGCTCACCGAACAGATCAACCCATTCTTCGCCTGCATGGCGGGCACCAACAACTCGGCAGCGCCCCGCTGTGTTGCGTTGCGCGGAACCATTGGCAAGCAAGTCGCCTGCACCGTCTACGCGCAGCGCCCTTCCGCCTGCAAGGAAGTCGAGGCCGGCGACGACAAGTGCAATCGGGCACGCAGGCGTCACGGCCTCAACCCCTTGCCCAGACAACAAAATCAGACTGCCAACGCGACCTGAGCTCGCGGTATCGTTGAACCGCAATATGCATAACGACGCTCCGCTCTCTGCGTCCGTGCTAGAGGACGACATCCTCGAAGCCATCGCCGCACACGGCGGCGTGCGCACCTTTCCGGCTCATTCAGTTCTGATAACGCTGATGGTTGCCTGATGTTGGCCGACACACTGACCCAGCAGCACACCGCGAACCACTTGGGCTCGTCGCGTGAGATTCTCAGCCGTATATTCATGCAGCCCAACACCGATGGGTTTATCGCACTGGAAAGCAAGCAGATCGTTCACGCGAAGATGCGCGCGCCGCGCGGCTTTGGGCAGGACGGAGTCCTGGACATTCGCCAACTCGCCAGCGCCGGGGATCTTCTTCTCGAAATACTCTGACTGATCGCCGAAGCCGCGCCGACCTGGAGCACTTCGGCCCAGCAGTCGCGCGACGCGAAGTGGCTGCGTTCGATTGGCGCCGTCTGGCGCAGCGGCCGCCGTTGGCGGAGGGCTTTCGGCAAGCCACGGCGACAAACCTTCATGATCGCCAGGGCAGACAGGCGCTGCCGCAGCGGAATCAGGACGATCGAACGGCAGTCCCATCTTTGAGAGCCGTCAATCGAAAAAGCCGCGCGCCGTTGGGAAAATGAACAAGCGACCAGCAGGCGGTCTCCGTGAGTGATACCCTGCGTCCGGTTTTAACGCATCGTACCTTTCGAATGACCACTACACCTCAAGTACAGTCGCCGCGGGAAGTGCTGAAGCTCCTCGCCGGCCAGTATCCGGTTTTTCGCAACTGGCAGCCGTTGGCAATCGGAATCGACAAGCAGTTGATCGCACTCCATCCTGAGTTTGCGCCCAAACACCTGCGGACCGCGCTGCTGATCCATACGCGCGCCTTGCCCTACCTTCGTTCGGTCGCGAAGGCGAGAGAGCGCTTCGCACTCGATGGCTCAGTTGCAGGCGAGGTCACCGAACAGCAGCGCGCGCATGCAACGGAACAGATCAAGGAAGTCCAGCGCAAGCGTGCAGAATCTCGCCGACAGGCGGAGGAAGCAGAGAAGGCCCGCAAGGCCGAGGAACTGCGCCAGAAAAAGCTACAGATGCTGGTGTCGAAGTTCAGCAGTTAAGCAGGGGCATCAGGTTGAGCGGCCGTCGTCTGGCTAGGGTCTGTTGACAGTCATGCCAGCCAAATGACAGACGCGGCCAAAGCGACGAGAGCGGCGAATCGATCTGCGAGCTTGTCCTTGCGTTTGGCAATGCGCCGCATCGCTCGCGCTGGGTGGGTCCTGCAGGGCCAAGCCCGAAAAATCAGACTCCTTTGCTTTTACACCAATCGGTGAGGTGCGATCAGGGCTGCTGATGTCTGATCGCGTTCGCATGTTGATTGCGATCTCGCCAAAGTATGGGGTGTTGCAGGTTTCAAACGCGTAGCACTCCGATCTGTCGCAAACGATATCGGTAAAAGATCGGCAGCGGTCAAACGCTTTGCGCAGTGAGGAGTGATCGAACCATACGGCTCGAAAATCGGCGCGGCGAGCCATTCCGCGCCCGGCCGCCGCGTGCTAGCGTGCGGCATCTCAGCACGAACCCGGCCGCCACATCCGGCTGACCTCCCCCTCGTTTGCCCACATCTGCATCCACCCACTCGAGGAGCCCAACGCCATGAACGAAATCAACCCAACGCTGCAAACCTTGACGCTGTCGCTGGATTCCGGGATTGCTCGCATCACGCTGAATCGCCCTGACAAGCTCAATGCCCTCAATGACGAGATGTGGCGCGAACTGCGTGAGGCGTTCTCCTGGGCCGACCGCACCCCTGCGGCACGGGTAGTGATCCTCAGCGGGAATGGCCGCGCGTTTTCCACCGGCATTGACCTGGCGATGCTCTCCGGCCTGCGCGAACGTATCCGCCACGCCGATCTGGCGCGCAGCCAGGAACTGCTGCGGGCGCTGATTCTCGATCTGCAGGATTGCGTCAGTAGCATCGAACGCTGCCGCAAGCCGGTAATAGCAGCGATTCACGGGCCCTGCATCGGCGGCGCCGTGGACATCATCAGCGCCTGCGACATGCGTTACGCCAGCGCAAACGCGATCTTCTCGGTTCGCGAGATCGACATCGGCATGGCGGCTGATGTCGGCACGCTGCAGCGTCTGCCGCGCATCATCCCGGACGGCATTGCGCGCGAGCTGGCCTACACTGGCCGCAACGTGCTCGCCGAAGAAGCCAAGGAATTCGGCCTCTTGAACCGCGTGTTCGACACGCCCGATCAGTTGCTTGAAGGCGTGGGCGAAGTGGCCGCGGCGATCGCTGCAAAGTCGCCGCTGGCGATCCGCGGCGTGAAGGAAATGCTCAACTACGGACGCGACCATTCGGTCGAGGATGGCTTGCGCTACGTCGCTACCTGGAACGCGTCGGCACTGCTCTCCGAAGACCTGCAAGAAAGCGCCGCGGCGATGATGCAGAAGCGCGCACCCAACTACCGGGACTAGCCCAATAGTCGACGCACGGCGCCCTGCGCAACTGGCAATTCGCGCGGGGCGGACCAGAATGAAACGGGGAGTCGTGTTCATTCAAGGGGAGCCATCATGCGTCGATCACTCGTTGCTGTCGCAGTCGGCAGCGCACTGCTCGCGCTTGCCGGAAATGCCGGTGCGCAAGGCAAGGCAAGCAAGACCACCCAAGTTGTCAAACCGCCGATCGCACAAGCCTGGATCGATGTCGCCACCTTTTCCGGAATGATGGGTGGCATACCAGGTGCCGGCGTAATGGAAGGGCTCTCCGGCCTCTTTGGTGGCAAGAAGGATGGCGGCAACCGCTTCGGCATGACCCAGGCTGGCAGCAGCGGGCGATGGCTGGATGTGACCTTGGCCACGCGCAGGAACCCGTCACTCACCGAAGGCCAGCAATCGGTACCGACGGGTAGCAAGCTCGCGCCAGCGCTGGCCCTCGTTGCAACGCCACCGGACAAGCCCAAGGCGGTGCCGGAATCGGACGACGAAGTGAGCGAACCGGAGCCGATGGAGCGACCGAAGGGCAAGATCTACTTCTACTGGGGCTGCGGCGAAACGGTGCGCAGCGGGCAACCCAAGGTGCTCGACATGAGTAAGGCGTCGCCGACCGACTTTGCCAAATTCTTCCAGGCACGGCGTGCCACGCAGCGCGGCGCCCACCAGGGTGCCGGCAAACCGGTATGGCCAAACGCGCGCGACACGCGAAAAGTACCTGAGGGCGCGTCGCTGGTTGGCGAGCACGCAGATCG
>JAJZLD010000074.1 GCA_021803785.1 Pseudomonadota bacterium
CTGGCCCGACGCTGGCGAGTCGGCGATCGCGCGGCCTTCGTCGAGGCGGTTCGCCGTGCGCTGTATTTGTCGAAGATCATCTCCTACGCGCAGGGCTTCGCGCAGTTGCGCGCCGCGTCGGACGAGCACGGCTGGAATCTGCAGTACGGCGAGATTGCGAAGATCTTCCGCGCTCGCTGCATCATCCGCGCCAGCTTTCTACCGCGGATCACCAATGCCTACCAGGCAAATCCGGCGCTGGCGAACCTGCTGCTGGACCCGTACATCGCTGGCATCGCAGCGGACTATCAGGCAACCTTACGCGAGGTGGTGTGTCATGCGGTGCGGGCCGGCGTACCGGTGCCGACCTTCGCCTCGGCCGTAGCGTATTTCGACAGCTACCGCTCGGCCCCCTGATGGCCAACCTGATTCAGGCTCAGCGCGACTTCTTTGGCGCCCACACTTACGAGCGCACGGATCGTACTGACATCTTCCATTCCGATTGGCAACACATATGAGCAACCCGACCCCGCGTACCGTCAAGTGCCCCACCTGCAGCAAGCCCGTTGTGTGGGCGCCCGAGAGCCGCTGGCGCCCATTTTGCTCCGAACGCTGCAAGCTGATCGACCTCGGCGCGTGGGCGGACGAGGCTTATCGCGTACCCGGGCAGGAGCCGCTGGCGGACGATCTGCCGCCGGGCGCCGACCGGCGCAACTGAAGCGTCGCAACCTTAGCCGGCTGCGCTGCGCTTTGCGAGCTTGCGCCGGGCGAGCGCATCGACCAGATCCGGCAGCAGCAGCCTGAGCCAGCGGCCTAACTTGCCCTGGCCGGTCATCACGCATTCGCGGCTGCGCCGTGTCATCGCGCGCAGGATCAGGTTGGCGCAGGTCTCCACCGGCATCGCGCGGCCCTCGTCTAACCCGCTCTTGCCAGCGGGTTTGCCGTCAGCGCCGTAGCCGCGGTAGCGGATCTTGGTCGCCACCACGCCGGGGTAGGCGATCGTGACGCCCACGCCCTGCGCCGCCACTTCGATCCGCAGGGCCTCAAGGAAACCGGTCATCGCGAACTTGCTCGCGCAGTAGGCGGTGCGCCCCGGCACGCCGAACAGCCCGGCGAGGCTCGACACGCCAACGACCTGCCCATGCCGCGCGAGGATATGCGGCAGCGCATGGCGCACGCACCACAGCGTGCCGAAGTGATTTACGCGCATCATGTCCTCGTACCAGCCGAAGTCGCTGACCTCGCTGAACATCGCGTGGCCGGATACGCCCGCGTTGGCCACCAGCACGTCGATGCCGCCGAAGCGTTCGACGGCCTTGCGCGCCAGCGCCGCGCAATCGGCTTCGATCCCCACGTCGGTCGGCACGCACAGCACCAGCGCGCCGAGTGCGCTGCACTGCTTGCCGACCGCGGCGAGCTTGTCGGCGTTGCGTGCAGCGAGCACGAGTTTGGGCCGCTGCGAGGCAAGCTGGCGTGCGAGTTCCGCGCCGATGCCGTCGGAGGCGCCGGTGATGACGACAACCTTGTCGGTGTAGCGCGGCTTCATGCGGCGCGGTGGTGCCAGACGCTGCGGATCGCCGCGATGCCGTGGGCGCCGTAGCGACGCGCGGTATCCATATCGGTCGCGATCAGACCACCGATTGCAAACACCGGCATCGGCAGATTGCGCGTCAGCATGTGAAACGCGCTCCAGCCGATGCCTGCGGCGCCGGGGTGCGTCGCTGTCGGCAGCACCGGGCCTAGCAGGGCGTAGTCGAGTTCGAGACGGGCGACGGCTTCGAGGTCGGCGCGCGTGTGGCACGAGGCGCCGACCCAGTCGAGCGCCGGCCGCTCGGAAAGCTCGGCGAGTTGCGTCGCACGCAGATGCAGCCCGTCGGCGCCAACTGCCGCAGCGAGGGCCGCGTCGCCGTTCACCACTGCGAGGGCGCCGTGTGCATGGCAGCGCGCCACGCTCTCACGCGCAAGCTGTTCGCGCGCCTCCGGCGCGAGGGTCACGTCGCGGATCTGCACCAGTCGCAAGCCGGCAGCGAGCGCGGCATCCAGCGCGGCGAGCTGGGCGTCGACCCCAATCTCCGCGGCGTGGGTGACGCCCATCGTGCGCGGCAGGCGTAGCGATTTGAGGATCGGTCCGTTGGCCGGCAGCATCGGCGACACGCTGAGGGCGTCAGCCCGTTGCCATTCGAGCGCCGAGTGCACATGGCCGTTCGGCGTGCCGGACCATTCCGTAACTTCGAAGAAATGCAGCCGCACATGTGCGTGCTCGTACAAGTGTTCGCGCGTGATCCACGGATTTGCGTGCTTGACCGTGATGCCGAGTTCCTCTTCCAGTTCCCGCACCAGGGCGGCATGGGCGGATTCGCCCGGTTCGACCTTGCCGCCCGGGAATTCCCAGTAACCGGCATAGAAGGTGTCCGGCGCGCGCTGACCGAGCAGGAAACTGCCATCAGGCCGCGTGACCACAGCGGCGGCCACTTCAACGCGCTTGCGCATCGCTACTCCCGAAGAAACGTGCCTGCAGCCAGGCGCCGATGAAGATGCCTGCGAGTGCCCACAGCATATCGAGGTTGCCGAGCCCGAGCCCGGCAATCGCGGGGCCGGGGCATACGCCGCAGAGGCCCCACCCGGCGCCGAAGATCGCAGCGCCGATAACGGTGCGGCGCGAGAACGGCGCCTGCCGCTGTTCAAAGAAGGCGCCGGCGAGCGGGCGGGCGAGCAGGCGAGGGCCGATCTGATAGGCGAGCAGGGCGACGATGACCGCGCCGCCGAGCACCAGCAGCAAACCAAGATCCTGAAAGCGCAGGAAGGCGAGCACCACCTCGGGCTGCGTCATGGTCGCGAGCGAGAGACCAAAGCCGAAGACCACCCCGCAGAGGAGTGCGATGAGCAGCCGGCTCATGGCAGCACCCCGAAGTGCGCGGCCAGTTGGGCGACGACGATTGCGGTACTCAGGAAGGTGATCACTGCAACGAGCGAGGGCCAGCGCAGCGAGGCGAGGCCGCAGATGCCATGGCCTGCGGTGCAGCCATCGCTGAGGCGCGCGCCAAGGCCGATCAACAGGCCGCCGACGAGCATGAGCCAGGGCGGAACGCGGGTGCTGGCGCCGAAATGCCCGAGCGTCGCAGCGAACAGCGCGCCGCCGAGGATGAGGCCGGCCGCATAGGCGAGCCGCCAACTGCGGCTGTCCAGCAGCTTGGCCTGCTGCAGCGCGGGCAGGCGCGATACCCAGGAGAGGCTGGCGCTGAAGAAAGTCGACAGCCCGCCGACAAGGCCCGCGAGCAGATAGAGCGCGCCAATCGCACTGCCGATCAGCAGCCCGCCAGCGAGGTAATGCCAGGGGCCATTCGGGAACAGGGTTTCAATCATCGGATGCTATTCCTGGGTTGACGAAGCGCCGGAGGCTACGCGGCCTGCTACATCGCGTGCGAACTGCCAGGCAACCCGCCCGCTGCGCGAGCCACGCATCAGCGCCCATTGCAGCGCCTCGGTCCGCGTGGCCTCGCTGGCGATCTGTGCGTCGGCCACGCCGAAGGCGCGCAGCCAGTGGCAGACCACCGACAGGTACTCGTTCTGGCCGAACGGGTAGAACGAGATCCACAGGCCGAAGCGTTCCGACAAGGAGATCTTCTCTTCGACCGCCTCGCCCGGATGCAGTTCGTCGCCCACCTTGTGCGTCTGCAGGTTCTCTGCGAAGTACTCCGGCATAAGGTGGCGGCGGTTGCTGGTGGCGTAGATCAGCAGGTTGTCCGGCGGTGCGGAAAGGCTGCCATCGAGCACGCTCTTCAGCGCCTTGTAGCCGGGTTCGGAATCCTCGAAGGACAGGTCGTCGCAGAACACGATGAAGCGCTCGCGTCGTCCCGCCACGAGATCGACGATTTCGGGCAGATGCAACAGATCGGTCTTGTCGACTTCGATCACGCGCAGGCCTTCGTGTGCGTACTCGGTCAGCATCGCCTTGACCAGCGAGCTCTTGCCGGTGCCGCGTGCGCCCGTGAGCAACACGTTGTTGGCGCGGCCGCCACGCACGAACTGGCGGGTGTTGGCGTCACAACGCGCCTTCTGGTCTTCGATGTCCTGCAGATCGGCCAGCCGGATGCGGTGCGGGTGGTGCACCGGTTCGAGCCAGCCGCGTCCGTTGCGGCTGCGCCAGCGATGCGCCGGCGCACTCCAGTCGGGCGGCGGCGCGTTCGGCGGCAGCACCGATTCGAGTCGGTCGATCAGCGCATCGGCGCGCGCGATCAGATGTTCAAGATTGGCCATCGCGGGGCGTTTCTCCTGGGGTCTTGTTTTCGATGCGCGCGGGGTCCTTCTTTGGCCAGGTGGCCCACACGATGATCAGCAGCAGTGCGAGTGCGACGCCCGCCTCAAGAAATATGACCCACATGCCACATGGCTCCGCGCGTGAGAGAAAGGGGGCGACGGTTATACTGGCCCGCGCCACGAACTTACAAGTTTAGCCGAACGATGTTTCGCTCCCGCCCCGCCTTGCATACTGCTGCTCCCGTCTTGCTTGCCCTGCTGTCCGCGTGTGCAACGCTGCCGGAGCCTGCGCCCACCGCCGCCGAATGCCCGGCCTGCCCGGTTTGCCCGACCGTGCCGGAGAAGCAGCCAGAGAAGCCCAAAGCCGATCCGCTGCAGCCGGCAAGCTGGAGCGATTTGCCGGGCTGGGGCGCCGATGATGTAGCGCAAGCCTGGGGTGCGGTGCTCTCCTCATGCCGGGTCATGAAGGCGCCCGCTTGGCAAGCCAGTTGCCAGGCGGCGCGCGAGTTGGGCGAGAAACCCAGCGCTGCTGCGGTTCGCGCCTTTGCTGAGCGTGAATGGCAGCCGTGGCGGGTGGTGAATCCGGATGGAACAGCCGAGGGTTTGATCACCGGCTACTACGAGCCGCTGATCCGCGGCAGCCGCACCCGATCCAAGTCGTACGACACGCCCGTCTACGCGGTACCGGACGACTTGTTGATCATCGACATGAGCGAGCTCTATCCAGAATTGAAGAACATGCGGTTGCGCGGCCGGCTGGAGGG
Source organism: Pseudomonadota bacterium (assembly GCA_021803785.1). GTDB lineage: Bacteria > Pseudomonadota > Gammaproteobacteria > Burkholderiales > Rhodocyclaceae > Niveibacterium. Next base: position 5,001 of record JAJZLD010000074.1, read on the forward strand.
CCGCAGGGTGGTGCCCTACTACTCGCGAGCGCAGATCGAGGCCCGCCCGGACAAGTTCGGTGACAAGGTTTTGCTGTGGGCTGCCGACCCGATTGATTTCTTTTTCCTGCAGGTGCAGGGCTCCGGCCAGGTCCAGCTCACGGATGGCAGTCGTGTTCGCATCGCCTACGCCGATCAGAATGGCCACCCGTATCAGTCGATCGGCCGCTGGCTGATCGACAAGGGGGAGTTGAAGCTCGAGCAGGCGGGTATGGAGGGCATCCGCAACTGGGCGCGTATGAACCCAGGTCGGCTCAATGAAATGCTCAATGCCAACCCGAGTTTCGTATTCTTTCGCGAGCAACCGGCGAACGGCGAAGGCCCGAACGGTTCGCAAGGGGTGCCGCTGACAGCTGGGCGATCGATTGCGGTGGATACGCGCAGCGTGCCACTTGGCGCGCCGGTGTTTCTTGCAACGACTGCGCCGGGCACCGACAAACCGATGCAACGGCTCGTGGTGGCGCAGGACACCGGGGGGGCGATCAAAGGCGGCGTGCGCGCGGATTTCTACTGGGGGTTTGGCGCTGAGGCCGGCGCACAGGCCGGCAAGATGCGCAGCCGAGGCCAGATGTGGGTGCTATGGCCGAAAGGGCAGACCCCTCCTGGGGCGAAGCCAGGTAGCTGACTCGTGCGCGGGAGTGACGCAATGCACGACGACGGTGCAATTTCATCGCTCATGCACCGAGCTAATGCGTTGCATGTATGCCGCGCTCGGCCTAAACGGCGTAAGTTATTGATGTTATAGAAAACGCCAAATTGGTGCGGTTGTTGCTTGTTGGTGCGCCATCTCGTTATGGAGCCCCTCATGGAGCAACTCAAGACATCCAGCGACGTTCTATTCGTTCTGCTCGGCGCCATCATGGTGCTGGCCATGCACGCTGGCTTCGCGTTTCTGGAACTCGGCACCGTGCGCAAAAAGAACCAGGTCAACGCGCTGGTCAAGATCCTCACCGACTTCGCCGTATCCACGATCGCGTATTTCTTCATTGGCTACGGCGTCGCCTACGGCATTCACTTCTTCACTGGCGCCGAGACTTTCGTCCAGCGCGGCGGTTACGACCTGGTGAAGTTCTTCTTCTTGCTGACTTTCGCTGCGGCGATTCCTGCGATCGTGTCGGGCGGTATCGCTGAGCGTGCGCGCTTTTTGCCTCAGCTGGGCGCGACGTTTCTGATCGTCAGCTTCGTTTATCCGTTCTTCGAAGGCATCATGTGGAACGGCAACTTCGGTGTGCAGAAATGGTTCGAAGCGGGCTTTGGCGTGCAGTTCCATGACTTCGCCGGCAGCGTGGTGGTGCACGCGGTGGGTGGCTGGATTGGCCTGGCTGCAGTGCTGATGCTTGGCGCTCGCCGCGGTCGCTACAACAAGGACGGCGCTGTTGCCGCGCACCCGCCTTCGAATATTCCGTTCCTCGCCCTCGGCGCCTGGATTCTGGTGGTCGGCTGGTTCGGCTTCAACGTCATGAGCGCGCAGACGATGGACAAGCTCTCCGGGTTGGTCGCGGTGAACTCGCTGATGGCAATGGTTGGCGGCACGCTTGCAGCATTGGCGGCCGGCCGCAACGACCCGGGCTTCGTTCACAACGGTCCGCTCGCCGGTCTGGTGGCGGTCTGTGCAGGGTCTGACCTGATGCATCCGATCGGTGCCCTGTTCGTGGGCGCAATCGCGGGTGGACTGTTTGTGTGGATGTTCACGCTGACGCAAAACCGTTGGAAGATCGACGATGTGTTGGGCGTGTGGCCGCTGCACGGCCTTTGCGGCGCTTGGGGCGGAGTTGCGGCGGGCATCTTTGGTAGCAAGGCGTTTGGCGGCCTGGGCGGTGTGAGCCTGCCGGTTCAAGTGCTCGGCACGCTGGGCGGCATCGTTGTCGCGCTGGTCGGTGGGACTGCGGTGTATGGCTTGCTCAAGCGGGTGGTCGGTATTCGCCTCGATGCCGAGGAGGAATTCAACGGCGCCGACTTGTCGATTCACAAGATCTCGGCGACGGCGGAACGCGAAACGCTCTGGTAATGGCGCGCGGCCCGGAGGCGCGAAGGACGTTTGCGCCTCCGACGCTGGAAAAGAGACCCACGGCTTGCCGTGGGTTTTTTATGTCAGCAAGCAGCGTGGGGCGATGGCGGTGGCGCTGTTTTACGCAACGACCACGGCGTGGATCAAACGTCAAAACGGTGTTGTGTGAGATAAAAGTAAGTTTCACTTTCTCCACCACGACCCGAAAACGAATGGATCACCACCCGCTTCATGAAGGCGAGCTCAAGCGTGGCTTGAGGAATCGCCACATCCAGCTCATCGCGCTTGGCGGTGCGATTGGCACCGGCCTCTTTCTGGGCTCTGCAGGCGTCATGAAATCCGCCGGCCCATCGATGCTGCTGGGCTATGCCATCGGCGGTTTCATTGCCTTCCTGATCATGCGCCAGCTTGGCGAGATGATCGTTGAGGAGCCCGTTGCCGGCTCCTTCAGCCACTTTGCCTACAAATACTGGGGCGATCTGCCGGGCTTCATGTCGGGCTGGAACTACTGGGTGCTGTACATCCTGGTTGGTATGTCCGAGCTGACCGCGGTGGGCAAGTACGTGCAGTACTGGTGGCCCTGGATTCCGATGTGGGCCACTGCTGCCGCGTTCTTCGTGATCATCAATCTGGTGAACCTCGCCAGCGTGAAGGCCTACGGTGAGACCGAGTTCTGGTTCGCGCTTATCAAGGTGGTCGCGGTGATCGGCATGATCGTGCTGGGTGGCTATCTGCTGCTCTCCGGCCATGCGGGCCCGGATGCCACGGTTCGCAACCTGTGGCAGCGCGGGGGCTTCTTCCCGAATGGCTGGTCCGGATTGGCGATCATGCTGCCAATCATCATGTTCTCGTTCGGCGGGCTGGAACTTGTCGGCATCACGGCTGCGGAAGCGAGCGACCCGGGCAAGACGATCCCGAAGGCGATCAATCAGGTGATTTATCGCATCCTGATTTTCTACATCGGCGCGCTGGCGATACTCCTGTCGCTGACGCCCTGGGATACGCTGGTTGCGACCCTGGCCCGGCACGCCGAGGCGGGCGACGAGTATGGCGGCAGCCCGTTCGTGATGGTGTTCTCCATGTTGGGCAGCGATGTGGCCGCCAATATCCTCAACTTCGTTGTGCTGACCGCCGCGCTGTCTGTGTACAACAGCTGCGTGTACTGCAACAGCCGCATGCTCTACGGTTTGGCGGACCAGGGCAACGCGCCACGCGCATTGATGAAGGTGGATGATCGCGGCGTGCCGATCCTCGCGATCGGGCTGTCGGCGTTGGTGACGGGCCTGTGCGTGGTGGTGAACTACCTGATTCCGGCCAAAGCGCTGGAGATGCTGATGGCGCTGGTGGTGGCTGCGCTGGTCATCAATTGGGCGATGATCTCGCTGGCGCATCTGAAGTTCCGCGCAGCCAAACTGCGCGAGGGCGTGACACCCGCCTTCAAGGCGCTGTGGCATCCGTTCGGCAACTACCTCTGCCTCGCCTTCATGGTGGCGATCCTGGTCGGGATGTACATGATTCCGCCGCTGCGTGCGTCGGTGCTGGCGATCCCGTGCTGGCTTGCGCTGCTCTGGGCCTCGTACCATGTCAAGCTGCGGCGCAGCTGACGCAGTGGGCGAATCGAAGGGGCGCTGAGGCGCCCTTTTTCCGCCTGGCGAACCCTCGTCATTTTCCCTGCTTGGCCCAGATTGGGGCGCCCGGCAGCCCAAACCGGGGCCGCGTGTGTGCGGATGCATCGGAGCGGGGCCAGTTGATTACCGTCAGAGGTCGGATGCACCGCGAGGCATAGGCTTGCACCATCTTCTACCGTGGGCATATGCCCTCAAGGCGGTTCATCATGCCGTTCGGCGCTGCAGCTTTCTTCTATCGTGAGATGGTTCATCGGGTCGATGAACGCTCGCCCTCCGATCACGCGCTCTCGCAGCCTGCGCTGCACTATGGCGTACCGGAACGAGACCGCGGTCGCGATGACGAACTGATTGCCGCTGTCGAGCGTGATCGAGCAGAGGCTGCCACGGGCTTAGCCTGATAGCTGTATCGGCAAGGCCGGATGCGCTGCTTACTCCGGCGTTGTGCGCGGTAATTCGATGATCAGCGTTGTGCCGTGACCGGGCTTGCTCGTCACGGCCACGTCGCCATCCAGCACGCCGGTGACGATGTTGTAGACCGCGTGCAGCCCGAGCCCGCTGCCGCCCTGCCCGAGGGCAGTGGTGAAGAACGGATCGAAGATCCGCTCCAGGTTCTCACCGGAGATGCCCACCCCGTCGTCGCGGATGCGGATCGTCGTCCGTACGGCATCGGCATCCGCGGTGATCACGATGTTGCCGCCTTCGCGGGCCGCAAAGGCATGCTGATAGCAGTTGGCAAGGCAGTTGAGCAGCATCCGCTCCCATAGCGCCGGATAGCTATCAACTTCGATCGGGCCGGCGACGTGAACCTCTGTCTGAACGTCCTGGCGCTCGGCGCGGATCCGCGCCAACACGGCGCAGTCGCGCAGCAACTCGGCGACATCGAAGCGACGGCGCTCGCCTTCCCGGCGGTCCGCCGCCGTATCGCGGAAGCGCGCGACCAGCGCGGCGGCGCGATCAAGATTGCCGACGAGCTGGCGCGCACTCTCTTCAGTGGTTTCAAGATAGTCGCTGAGCTCGGATCGACGGATACCATTGTCAAGCGCATGCCGCATCTGCCCGGTGCTATCTTCCAGCGCCGAGGCCAGCACTTTGGCGTTGCCGATCGGGGTGTTTAGCTCGTGCGCGATACCGACGACCACCTTGCCGAGGCCGGCGAGTTTCTCGGTACGTACCAGGCGTTGCCGCGTGCGGTTGAGGGTTTCGATCGTTTCGGAGAGTTCGGCATTCCGCTCGGCCAGTTCCTCGGTGCGGCTGGCCACGCGTTGCTCAAGTGTCTCGTTGAGTTCGCGCACCTCGCGTTGCAGCGCTCGAGGGCATCGATACGCTCATCAATGGCGCGGGCCATCGTATTGAACGATGCAGCAAGCTGCGCATACTCGTCGCGCCCGCGCTCATTCACATGGCGGCGGTAGTCTCCTCCGGCAATTGCCTGCGCTGCGCGCACAAGGCGGCGGAGCCGGCGTGACAGCCGGAAGCCGGTCAGCCCGAAGAAGGCGGCGGCGAGCACGAAGCTCAAGGTCAGGATCAGCAGGCCGTCGCGCAATAATCCGTTCACGAGTTGCTTGAAGCCACCAACCCCGAGGCCGTACTGCAGGGTGCCCACTTCGTTGGCGGCGAGCAGGATCGGCTGACGCACATGCATTACGCCTTCTTGAGCCGCGCGCTCGATATCGGCGGTTGCTGCGGGCAACGGAGCCTGTGGCACATGTCCGGCACTGACGATCGCTTCGCCCTTGGGGCCGATTACGACGAGATAGGTCAGGCCGGAATCACGATCGGATTCGGTCAGCAGTTCGCGCAGGTAATCCTGCAGCAGCTCTAGCCGCCCCTCTCCGGCGTAGGGGGCGATCGTCAAGTTGATCAGGCGCGACATCTGTGCGGTTTGCTGGCGCAGGTCGCGGTCAAGCGCGGCACGTATCAGCCGGCTGGAGTTGAAGCCCAGCGCGAGCGCGAACGCCAGCAGGATTGCGAGGCTGGCCAGTGTCAGGCGGACGCCGGACGACCGCCACCACCGGACCTTGGAGAGATCCGATGGTGCTGGTTTCGCGATGTCAGGCGTGGGCGTGCTGCCCATGAACATCCTCGTCGGGGCCACAAGTGGGGCCCATAGCTCGACTACGGACGGGGCGCGGAAATCTTGAGGGCAGGGCCATTTTGCCCCGCGCCCTTACTTGCCCTTGGCCGGCTTGTTCTTCTCGGCTTGCGCAATCGCCTCTTCCAGTTTCGCGCGCGGCATGAAGCCGCCAAGGCGCGAACCATCGGCGAGGAACATCGTCGGCGTGCCGTTGATGCGCAGCTTGCGGCCCAGTGCGACGTTCTTTTCGATCGGGGTGCTGCAGTCGGCCGCCTTGGCCAGCTTGCCGTCGATCATCCAGCTCTGCCACGTTGCCGAGCGATCCTTGCTGCACCAGATCGCTTTGGACTTTTCGGCCGAATCCGGTGAGAGGATCGGATACAGGAAGGTGTAGATCGTCACGTCCTTGAGCTGCTGCGCTTCGGCGACGAAACGCTTGCAATAGCCGCAGTTCGGGTCCTCGAAAGTCACCAGCGTGCGCTTGCCATTGCCGCGCACCGTTTTCACCGCCTGGTCGAGCGGAAGCTCACCGATATTCACCTTGTTGAGCAAGGCCTGGCGCTCGGCCGTGATGTTGGTGCGACGCTTCAGATCAACCAACTGGCCGTCGATGAAGAAGCTGCCCTGCTCGTCGGTGTAGACCATCTCGCCGGTTTCCAGCACCACTTCATAGAGGCCGCCGTAGGTCGTCCGCGTGACGGACTGGATCGGCCTCGTTGAA
>JAJZLD010000075.1 GCA_021803785.1 Pseudomonadota bacterium
CCTTGCGGTAGCCCTCGGGGCGCGGCATGCCGAAGTTGCGCAGGATCTTTTCCTTCGTGTCGCGCCCCTTCTGGTGGCCGATCACCATGCACGGCGTGCCATTGAAGCGTGCCATGCCGCCGACGATTGCCTTGTCATCGGCAAAGTTGCGATCGCCATGCAGTTCCTTGAAGTCGGTGAACAGATGCCGCACGTAATCCAGCGTGTAGGGGCGCTGGGGGTGGCGCGCGACCATCGCGATCTGCCAGGGCGTGAGCTTGGCATAGATGTCCTTGGTCAGCGCTTGGCGCTTGACTTCAAGGCGGGCGATTTCCTCGGAGATGTCCACCGCGGAGTCGTCCTGTACGAAGCGCAACTCTTCGATCTTGGTTTCAAGCTCCGCGATCGGTTGCTCGAAGTCGAGGGCAGTGATTTTCATGCCATACCGCTTTTTGAAAGGTGCGCGATTGTACCCGATGGGCTCGCAGGGGTATTCCGTTGCTGCTGAAGCAGTTGTTTTGTGCCGCTATCAGGTGGCGGCCACCTGGTAGCTGCGGATTTCGTGGTCGGCGCCGCGTTCGATCAACTCGCCCGGGAGCAGCTTGAGGGCCTTGTTTTGCCCCAGCAGGAAGAGTGGCGCGCCCGGCCGCACGCCGGGCAAGGGCACCGCAAGGCGGATCATGGCGTCGCGGTGCAGGGGGTCGAGCAACAGCACCCGCACGTTTTGCGCGCCATCGTCGGCATGCGCAGCCATCGGATGCCAGGAAATGACTTCGACGCCGATGTGCAGGGTGTTGTTCGACAAATGCCGCATCCGGCGGACGATACCGGCGAGCCAGCGCGTGCCGTCGTGCGAGTGCAGACCGAGCAGCGCGCCGACGCGCAGGCGGCTGTGTTCGTCGACCGGCAAGGTCAGGCCGATGCCCTGCAGGCTGGCGTCGCGCTGTTCCCACTGGCTCGCTTGAGCGCTGGCCTGGCCCGACAAAAGTTCGACGAGCGGTTCGAGGCCCTCGATCACATGTAGCTGGCCCGGCAGGGGGTGGCGCCGATGGCGCCGCACAGGCGGATCTTCGGACCAGTGGCGGGCAAAGTGGCGCAGCAAACGGCCGAGGCGCGGTGCGTCGTCCGGTTCAACGCTGAGGGCCGGCGGCAGCGTACCGCCGCGTACCATCAATTCCATTTCGAACAGGGCGTCAAGTGCCGAGCCACCGCTGAAGTAGCGCACCGTCCGGCTTGCCTGCGGCTGCCGAGCCATCCGCACCGGGCTTTGCGCCAGCGCAGGGTCGACCCAGAAGACGCTGTCGCGCTCGGGTGTCTCGGTCAGGCGAAGGGTGCCCAGCACGTAGTGGATCACATGGCCGGCGAGCAGGATCTGGCGCTCGTCCAGTTCGTCCATCGCGGCGGTGGCAAAGGCAACCGTGCGTAGGTACTCGCGTGCCGCGGTTGTCTCGGTTTGCCGGTTGCTGCGCAGCCGCACCGGTTGTTCAAGCAGATTGTGCTGGGCTGCAGCCAGATAGGCCTGGCCGCAGCGCCGCCAGTGGTTCGGATCATAGGGGCCGTAGCGCAGCGCATCCCAGCGCTGGGCGGCGCTGGCTGCCCGCAGCAAGCGCACTGCGACGTCGGCGGTGAGTTGCACATAGGGTTTGCGGCCATCGCCGAGCAGGCGCAGCAGGTTTTCGTAGCGTTCGCACAGCAGGAGTAGGAAGGTGCGTGTTGCTTGCCAGCGGGCGGTCGCGTTCGGCGACCATTTCAGCCGGCTTTCGACATAGCGGTCGGCCTGCGCGCGGATGTGCGGCTGCATTGCTTCGTCGAAGCTCACGAGCAGGCGCAGCAGGGCGGTCGGGTCACTGCCTTCTTCCGGTGCGCCAACCGTCTCAAGCCAGCCGGTCGCCTCGCGCAACGCGTCGTCTGGTGTGAGCGCGCCGATTTCCGTGACCGCACGCTGTAGTTCGCGCAAATCGGCCAAGGGGTGATCTGGGTGGGAGGGGAATAGCTTGAGCATGCCGACTCTCTGTGAATTCCATCACGATTCTACGCTGTGGTGGCTGTGCGTCTCTAACTTCTTGATCAGCCGTGCGCGCCCGCCACCACCGGTACAATGACGGCTTTTTCCGGCCGAGCTTTACCCATGCGGCAGTATCACGAACTCATGCGCCATGTGCTCGAACGCGGTCATCGCAAGTCCGACCGCACTGGCACTGGCACCCTCTCGGTCTTCGGCTGGCAGATGCGTTTCGATCTGGCCGAGGGCTTTCCGCTCGTTACAACGAAGAAGTTGCACCTTCGCTCGATCATCCACGAACTGCTGTGGTTCCTGCAGGGCGATACGAACATCCGCTACCTGAAGGAAAACGGCGTTTCGATCTGGGATGAGTGGGCCGACGAAAACGGCGAACTCGGCCCGGTGTATGGCAAACAGTGGCGACGCTGGGAGACGGCGGACGGCCGTACGGTGGACCAGATCACCCAGCTTGTCGAAGGGCTCAAGAAGAACCCGGATTCGCGCCGCCACCTTGTGAGTGCATGGAACCCGGGCGAAGTGGACAAGATGGCGCTGCCGCCCTGTCACGCGCTGTTCCAGTTCTACGTCGCAGACGGCAGGCTCTCCTGCCAGCTATACCAGCGCAGCGCGGATATCTTCCTCGGCGTGCCGTTCAACATCGCAAGCTATGCGTTGCTGACGCTGATGATTGCGCAGGTGTGCGGCTACCAGCCGGGCGACTTCGTGCATACGCTGGGCGACGCGCATCTATACTCAAACCATCTGGATCAGACCCGCCTGCAGCTCTCGCGTGAGCTGCGTCCGCTGCCGACGATGCGCCTGAACCCCGCGGTGAAGGATTTGTTCGCCTTCCGCTTCGAGGATTTCACGCTTGAAGGCTACGACCCGCATCCTCACATCCCTGCGCCGGTGGCTGTGTAATGACGAAACTCGCCCTGATCGCCGCAGTCGCGCGCAACGGTACGATCGGCCGTGACAACGCGCTGCCCTGGCGCCTGCGGGATGACCTCAAGCGTTTCAAGTCGCTCACGCTCGGGCACCCGATCGTGATGGGCCGCAAGACTTGGGAGTCGCTTGGGCGACCCTTGCCGGGCCGGCGCAACATCGTGGTCACGCGCCAGCGCGATTTGCAGCTCGAGGGTGCCGAGGTGGTGCATTCGCTCGACGAAGCGCTGGCGCTTTGCGGCGCTGTCGAGCGCGCCTTCGTGATTGGTGGCGCGCAGCTGTACGCCGAGGCGCTGCCGCGCGCCGACGAGCTGTGGCTGACCGAAGTACAGGCGGAGGTCGACGGCGACGCCCACTTCCCGGCGTGGCGGGATGCGGGCTTTACGGTGGTTCGCCGCGAGGGGCACCCGGCCGACGAAGCCCACGACCACCCCTTTGAGTTCGTTGATTACGTTCGTTCCTGAAAACTGCAACGCAGAAGACCATGTCCGGAGATCGTTTCCACGTCCACGGGCCGCATGACGATGCGGCACAAGACGCTGGCCACGGCCCGACAAATTCTCGTCGCAAATCGCCGTGATGAGTTGCGTGGTGCTAACGACGATGCAGAACCAGCGGTTCCAGCAGGTCGGATGCGCCGCCCCAGAAGATCTCGATGCCGATGCACAGCAGCACGAAGGCGGTGAGGCGCAGCATCACCGTGGTGCCGGTCTTGCCGAGCAGGCCGACGATACGGTCGGCGAAGCCGTAGCAGAGGTAGATGGTGATCGCGACGATCAGCACTGCGAGCAGTGCGCCAAGCGGGGCGGCGATCGGGCGTTTGCCGCCCTGGTAGACACTTGCGCCCAGGGTCAGCGCAACCGCGATCGAGCCGGGCCCGACGGTGAGCGGGAAGGTGTGCGGATAGAAAGCGCGGCTTTCCGCGACCGGGCGGCTCCATTCGATGTGCGAGCCCGCGTCGTCGTGGTGGACGTCGTCCGTCTGCAGCATCTTCCAGCCGATCGAGGCGACCAGCATGCCGCCCGCCACCTTCACCGTGGCGGTTGAGATGCCGAAGTACTCCAGCACATACGAGCCGATGAACATCGCCGCGAGCAGCAACAGCGAGGCGTTCCATGCCACCTGCCGCGCGAGGTAGCGGCGCGTGTCGGCCGACGCGCCGCGGGTCAGCAGCAGGAAGATTGGTGCGCCGCCTGGCGGGTTGATGATCGGCAGCAACGCGGCGAGGATCAGCGCGGTGTTCTTGACTGCGTACTGAAAGATTTCGAGCATCGGGCCGGCACCTGCGGGGCAAAGCGCGATTGTGCCGCAAGCCGCCTTACTGCGGCGCCCAGCGGCGGCGGAACAGCCATGCTGCCGCTGCGCCCCAGCCGACGATCTGTGCGGCCAGCGCGAGCAGTTCCGTCGTGACCGCGGAAAACGGCGCGCCCAACTGGTTTACCGCGAGCGATGCCTGAATGCCCGGCGTGCTGGGCAGCAGCCAGCGCAGCGTGGCGAGCGGCTCCGGCAAGGATTCGGCTGGCCACGGCAAGCCCGAGACGAACAGCATCGGAATCGACGAGAACAGCAGCAGTTGCATGCCGCGTTCACGCACGCCGAAAAACTGCCCAAGGCACAGCCCAAAGGCACTGCTTGCCAGGGCGAAGAGCGCAGCCAGCGTGAGCATTTCGGCCAGACGGGGCGCCTGCGGGTAGCCCTGGAAATGGAACACGAAACCGAAGAAATACAGCGCGTTGAGCAGGCCGATCGCCGCGAATGCCGCCCACAGCCCAAAGAAGCCTGACCAGGGGCGAGCCTGCAAGCGGGTGGGCAGCGGCGCGAGCCCCGCGCGCCGTTGTTCAGCCCACAGGCCCAGCAGTAAAGACATGCCGATCACGAGCGTCTGCTGCACGATCAGCGGCGCCACCCCGGGCACGACGTAGCTGCCGTAGCCTTCGTTAACGTTGAACGCTGGCCGCGCGATGTAATTCACCGGCAGTGCGGCGTTCAGCGCCTGCTGCATGGACGCGCCATGGCTGGCGAAGCGGCGCACATCGATGCCGGTCGAGAGCGTGCCAGCAGCTGCCGCAAAGCCATTCAGCACCGTTTTGTTAATCAGCGCGTAGGCAGCGTTGCCGGCGATCTGCACCTCCACCCGTTTGCCGCGCTGCAGGTCGGCTTTGAAGCCGGCGGGGATCAGCGCAACACCCATCACATCGCCGCTTGCGAGTGCCGCCTGTGCTGCCGGTAGATCGCGGCCGACCTGCCGTACGGCGAGCTGCGGACTGGCCATGGCGAACCGGATCAGTTGTCGGGAGAGCGGCGAATCGTCCAGATCAACGACTGCGACGGGCACGCGTTCGACGGTCTCGCGCTCGTACGGCAACGGGTAGAAGAAGGAATACCCCACGCAGGCGCCGAGCAAGAGCAGCACCGCGCCGGCGTCGGCGAGCACCGCTTGCCAGGTTGCCAACATTGCGCGCACGAAGCTCATCGGGCGCCCCAACGCTCAGGCTGCGATGCGACACGCCGCAGCGCGAGCACGCTGCCAAGCGCGCCAATCGCGAGCATCAGCAGCAGCGCTGAAACGGGCTTCGCCGATGCGGCGATCGGTGCATCCATCAGCCATTGCTGGTTTTGCAGCTGAATCCACCAGGTCAGCGGCAGGATTGCCGCCCAGGCTTTTGCGGCCGCCGGCATCGCCATCAGCGGGAACGCCTGGCCAACGTAGGCGAACGCTGGCGCGGTGTAGAAGCCCACCACGCTGAGTGCGCTGCGCAGGTTGGCGGTGGCGGCGGCGGCCAGCGCACCCAACAGCAGATAAGCCGCCACCATTATCAGCATGCCGCCAAGCAGCAGTGCGCGCGAGGCGGCGGCGACCTCGGCCCGCAGCAGACCCCAGGCAAGCAGAAAGATCACGCCCCAGGCGCTGAATGCGATGAAGGCGGGCAGCAGCTTGCCCAGCAGCGCCGAGGCGTGGTGAGCGTCGGCGGCAGCAAGCCAATCAGGCACGCTGCGGTCGCGGATCTCGCGGCCGACGGCGCCGGCACCCGCGATCATGATCAGGATCTGCAGGATCGCGGGCACCAGCGCGCCGCCGAGAAAGGTCTGGTAGTCGATCGACTCGTTGTAGAGGCTTGTCAGGCGCAGGTTGATCGCTGGCACGCTGTCGCGCACCGCGATCGCGGATTCGCCGCGCTTCTCGCGCGCGACCATGCGGATGCCGGCGGCGAAGGTCATCGTTGCAGCCTGTACATCCTTGGCGAGGATGCCGGCTGCCGTTGCGAATTGGGCGTTGTAGAAGAAAAGCACGTCGCCTTGCTCGCCGCGCTTGATCTGGCGCTCGAAGCCTTGCGGAATCTCGATCACGCCGTAAAGCGAGCGGCTGCGCATGGCTTGTATCGCGGCCGTGTGATCCGCCGGGCTGGCGGCGATACGAACACCGGGGGCCGCGTCGATCAGGTGCGCGAGCTGGCGCGATAGCGGTGTGTGATCGGCATCGATCAGACCGACCGGCAACTCTCGGATCTGCCCGGCAGAGAAGATCGCGGCGATCATCAGATAGGTCAGCAAGGGTAGCCATAGCAGCAGTGCTTGGTCCCAGCGGTTGTGCGCCAGGTGCGAGAGTTCGCGCCGCAGGCTGCGGCGGAAGGCCGACGTGGCCATGCCTCAGGGGCGCACGATCACGCTCATGCCGGGCCGCAGATCCGGCTGCGGCGCGAGCGGCTTTGCGCGGACCTCGAAGGTGCGCAGATCTACCCCTTGCGTACCGCGCACGTTCTTCCAGGTCGCGAAATCGGGCAGCGGTGCCAGCCAGGTGACTTTCATCCGCAGGGCTTTGCCGAGCGCGGGTAGTTCTGCGTCGAATTCGGCCCCTTGCTTGAAGCGTGCGAGTTGGTCTTCGCGCACGTTGAGCACCGCCCAGCTGTCACCGCGGTCTACCAGCGAGACGACAGCGTAACCCTGAGGTGCGATCTCGCCCGCATGAATCTGTACCTTCGCGACTTCGCCCGCCGCCGGCGCGAGGATGCGGGTTTCACGCCGATAGGCTTGCACTTCTGACATTGCGCCGGCCGCCTGTCGCGCTTGTGCCGCCGCTGCCGCCTTGTCTTCGCTTCGCGCGCCGTTGCGCGCCATATCGTACTGCGCGCGGGCGGCCTCGGCCTGCGCACGGGCCGCACGCGCCTGGGTTTGCGCCTCGTCGTGCTTCTGTTGCGCGATCAGGCCCTCGCGGTAGAGCGAGGCCACGCGCCGCGCGGTGGTTTCGGCGAGCTCTGCACCTGCAACGGCGCGCTGCCAGTTGAGCTCCGCCATGCGAATTTCTTCGCTGCGCGCGCCGCTCTGCGCCTTGGCGCTGACGGACTCTGCGGCGTCGTGTGCCGCGGCGGCCTGCGCGAGTTTGGCGTCGAGTTCCGGGCTTTCCAGTTCGAAGAGTGCCTGCCCAGCGCTAACGCGTTGTCCCTCTTCGACCAGCACGCGGGCAACTCGGCCGGGCACCTTGCTGGCGACGTCAACGGTGCGCGATTCGATCTGCCCCTGGATTGGCAAGGGGGCGGGGTGGGTGGCGGCCCAAACGCCCCAGGCGACGAGCCCTAGTGCGGCGATGCCGGCGATTGCGGCGACAAGTGGTTTGCTGTTCATGGTTGGCGACCCGCGGCAGGGGTGGGGCGTTCGATCCGGATGTCGGCGTGTGCGGCGTACTCGGTAAAACGCTCGCTTTGGCCGCTGGCTTCCAGCAGCTCGGCGAGCGCAACGACATAGTCGCGGGCAGCCTGCGCGCGGTCGATCTCGGCGCGTGACAGTGACAGCCGTGCGTCGACGAGATCCAGCGAGGTGCTGAGCCCCTCGCCAAAACCGCGCTCGCGCAGTTGCACGTTCTCCTTCGCCAGCGCGATGCTCGATTCGAGCAGCAGGTAGCGCTGGCGGGCCTGTTCGAGCTCGCGCCAGCGTTTCTCGATCAGCGTGGCGATGTCGTCGCGCGCCTGTTCTGTGTACGCCACGACGCCCGCACTCTGGCGCTGGGTCGCCGCAATCATGTTGCTGCGATCAAGGCGGTCGAGCAGCGTGAAGCGCACGCCGACGCCGACGATCCAGTTCGGTTCCACCGGTGTCGGTGCTTCCTTGTTGAGCTGGTAAGTGCCGAAGGCGAAGACCTCGGGCAGGAATGCCGAGCGGGCGATGGTTTCGAGCTGCGCAGTCTGCTGCCGCTTGGCATCGAGCAGTGCTAGGCCCGGGTGCGCGGCGAGCCCGTGCTGGGTCCAGGTCTCGATCGGCTCGACTGGCGTGCTGCGCACGAAAAGCGGCGAGGACGGCACCACATCCTGCGTGGCGGCGAGCATCCGGTTCAGCGCAATCTGCGCGAGTGCGCGATCGTCCTGCGCCTTGAATAAGTTGCGCTGTGCTTCATCGTAGGCGACTTGCGCGTGCAGGCGGTCGGCGCGCGCGATCAGGCCGGTCTTCTCGAAGCGTTCGGCCTGGTGCAGATGCTGGGTCAGCGCATCGAGTGCGGCGCTGCGGACGGCGACCGCATGCTCGGCCAGTTGCAAACCGTAGTAGTACTTCACCAGCTGTGTGGTGAGCGCTTCCTCGGTATGGCGCACCTCGGCGCCGGCCTCGGCGGTGCGCGCGGCGGCAAAATCCTGCGTGGCGCTGATCTTGCCGCCGGTAAATAGCGGCCAGTTGAAACCGAGGATCGGCCGCACGCCTTCGTTCTTATATTTGTAATCGAGCGTGGCGGGCAGCGCCGGCAACTTCACGCCGGTGGCGCTGCCGATCGCTCTAACTGCTTGATTGAGCGCGCCGGTGATCGGCGCGACATCGACGTCGTAGTCGCGCTCCAGTTTCGAATACGCCACCGTTGCATTCACCTGCGGTAGCGACAGTGAGCGGGTGGCTTCGGCTTCGAGTTCGCGGGCCTCGCGGTTCAGCCGCGCAGCACGCAGCGTGCC
Organism: Pseudomonadota bacterium; assembly: GCA_021803785.1. GTDB lineage: Bacteria > Pseudomonadota > Gammaproteobacteria > Burkholderiales > Rhodocyclaceae > Niveibacterium. The sequence continues at coordinate 8,854 of JAJZLD010000075.1, forward strand.
GGACTTGTCGGCGAGGCGCAGTTGGGCTGCATCGAAGCTCATCGGTTCGGCGTGCACGCTTGCCACGCCGATGCTCAGCACAAGGCCGGCGAGCGCGCGCCAAGTGCCTGCGTGGAGACAAGGCGGGCTTGCAGTGCGGGTGGGTTTGAACATGTGGACTTCTCTGTTCAGAGGAACCGAATGTTAGTCCTTGCATTACTGCTCAAGCAATTGCGGAAGCAGGTGGCGGCCATGGGGGCGACGGCAGCCAGTTTCTTTCGTGTGGCCCGGCTTAGACCGGCGCGGCCAAACCGCGCAGTCTTGGTCATGGCGTTTTCCGACGGATGCTGGCGGTGTGGCTTCCGTTTCGATCACGCCGGGCCGGGTTTGCGCATGGTCGGCCGCGGCTGTCTCATTTGCGAGCTTGGCGAGCAGTTGGCCCTTCTTAACCCGATCGCCAATGTTGACGGGCATCTCGGCAGATGAGTGCTTTTTCGCATTTGTATGGGAAGCTTCGTGGCGTCGGATAGGCCTGCTGCGGGCAATCAGGCCTTAATCGGCGCTGGCGTTGCGTGCAGCGTGCTTTATCGAGGGGGCGTTGCCCGCATGCTTGTCCGATAGGTATCGTCGTGCAAGCGCCTGCAGCGATGCGCGCTTGCACGTGGCTGCGAGCCAGGTCAGCGGGCGGCCGCCTCCGCGACGAAGATCTCGATGCGCCGGTTGCGGGCGCGCCCTTCAGCGGTGTCGTTGCTGGCGATCGGATTGCGCTCGCCGCGTCCGTCGATGCTGATGCGGCTTCTCGCGACGCCGCGATCGACGAGGTAATCGCGCGTGCTGGCGGCGCGGTTCAGCGAGAGCGGATCGTTCACCGCGTCGGAGCCGGTGTTATCGGTGTGGCCGATGATGCGGATGTGCGTTGCCGGGTTCTCGTTCAACGTGGCCGCAAAGCGGTCTAGCACTGGGCGCATGTTCGGCTTGATGTCGGCGCGGCCGGTGTCGAAGGAAAAGTCGCCCGGCACTTCCAGCTTGAGCTGGTTGTCGCTGGTTTGCGATACCGATACGCCAGTGCCGGCGGTGGCCTTCTCCATTTCGCGCTTCTGCTTTTCCATGTGCGACGACCAGATGTAGCCGCCGGCCGCACCGACCGCTGCGCCGATGGCGGCATCGCGGCCGATTTTGTTGCTGCCGGTGACCGCGCCGATCAGTGCGCCTGCGGCAGCGCCGCCGAGCGCGCCCAGGCCGGCACCCTTGGCCTTTTCCTGTGAGCTCTCGTCCATCGTTGCGCAGGCGCCAAGCGCAATGCTCGCGGCAGCGAGCAGACAGGTCAGTCGGGTAGCTTGCATGCGGGTACTCCAGTCAGCCGAGTCAAGCCGCGAATTTTGCGCCTGGAGCGGCGTAATCGCATCCGCAGAAATGCGAAAAGCCGCTTTCGCGGCGCTTCGACGATGGCACGGTGGGGCTGCTCAACCCTGGCGAACGCAGTCCACGTAGTACTTCTTCTTGCCGTCCACCACTTCGCTGACGAGGCCGTGCACATCGGTCTCGAAGCCGGGGAAGCGTTCGTTGAACTCGCGCACGAACTTCAGGTAGTTGCAGATCGTGGCGTTGAAGCGCTCGCCCGGAATCAGCAGCGGGATGCCCGGCGGGTAGGGCGTTACCAGCATCGCGGTGATGCGGCCTTCGAGTTCATCGATCGACACGCGCTCGATCTCGCGGTGAGCCATCTTCGACCAGGCATCGGTCGGGCGCATCGCCGGCTCCATGTCCGAGAGGTACATCTCGGTCGTCAGGCGGGCGACGTCCTTTGCGGCGTAGAAATCGTGGATCTGCTGGCACAGATCCTTCAGGCCGATCTTCTCGTAGCGCGGCTGCTTGGCGATGAATTCCGGCATCACGCGCCACAGCGGCTGGTTGCTGTCGTAAGCGTCCTTGAACTGCTGCAGTTCGGTCACCATGGTGTTCCAGCGGCCCTTGGTGATGCCGATGGTGAACATGATGAAGAACGAGTAGAGACCGGTCTTCTCGACGATGATGCCGTGCTCGGATAGGTAGCGCGTGAGGATGCTCGCGGGGATGCCCCAGTCCGAGAAGTGACCTTCAACATCCAGCCCCGGTGTGATGATCGTCGCCTTGATCGGATCCAGCATGTTGAAGCCTTCGGCCAGCTTGCCGAAGCCGTGCCAGTGGTCTTCGGCACGCAGCATCCAGTCCTCACGCAGGGCCATGCCGTCGTCGGCGAGGTAGTCCGGGCCCCAGACCTTGAACCACCAATCCGCACCCCATTCTTCGTCGACCTTGCGCATGGCGCGGCGGAAGTCGAGCGCTTCGGCGATCGATTCTTCGACCAGCGCGGTGCCGCCCGGCGGCTCCATCATCGCGGCCGCCACGTCGCACGAGGCGATGATCGCGTACTGCGGTGAGGTGGAGGTATGCATCAGGTAGGCCTCGTTGAAGCTCGCCAGATCGAGCTGACGGTTCTCCGAGTTCTGAACCAGGATCTGCGAAGCCTGCGAAAGCCCTGCGAGCAGTTTGTGCGTGCTTTGCGTCGAGAACATCATCGACTCCTTGCAGCGCGGGCTGTGT
>JAJZLD010000076.1 GCA_021803785.1 Pseudomonadota bacterium
GACCCGGCCAACAATCTGCGACAAATGGGCACACGTCAACACAAAATCAAGGGTTTACCGCTAACGCTCGCCAAGTTATAGTGACGGGATGCGCATAAAAACAACACTCTGTATTGCGTGTCTGGCAATTTTTTCCGGACAAGCGCTTGCCGCGGAGCCTCCGGAGCACGTTCCGGGTGCGCCGGCAACATTGAACTCAGAGTCGATCGTAGCGCATTCGGAGTCGCTCCTCGATCGCGCATCGCGCGGCGCCGGTGACCTGATGAATTCCGGCCTTCAATACCTTGGTATCCGCTACCGTTTCGGTGGCAGCTCGGCCGAGACCGGATTTGACTGCAGTGGCTTGGTGCGCCGCGTGTTCATGGATGCGCTCGGCCTTAATCTGCCGCGTACGGCCAAGGAAATGGCCAAGACCGGCGAGCGGATCACCCCCTCTGAGCTCAAGCCGGGCGATCTGGTGTTCTTCAACACCATGCGTCGTACCTTCTCGCACGTTGGCATTTACCTCGGCGACAACCGTTTTCTTCATTCGCCATCGGCTGGCGGTAAGGTGCGCGTTGAGAGTATGTCTGACGACTACTGGCGCACACACTTCAGCGGCGCTCGTCGAGTCATAGAACAGCCGGAATTGCACTCGGCCGAAACGAATATCCGCTGATTGGCGTTTACCTAGCGTACCGTATCGTCACGCAACTGCTCGGCAACTGCGGTCAAATCTCATGCTTGGCCCCATGTGCGGTGTCGACCGTTCCATCGATAGGTTCCGTGGCCGTAGTTAGCCGCGACAAGGCAAGGCCAAGGGCATCTAGGCGCTCTGAAATCATCTGAGCAAGCTGCCGCGTCACCCGATCGGCGTTCGGTGTCGTGGCGCGCATCAGCTCTATCTCATGCTGTAATTGCCATAGTCTGGCCTGGCGCTCGGGATCCGTGCCGCTGATCATCCGCTCAATCAACTCTCGCCTCGCAGCCACAAAGCCCGCAACGTCTGTCTGCGCCAAAACCTTGAGATGACGAAATTCGGTGTCGGTCATGGAGATGGCTCCGACGATAGGATGGATTACCATCCTACGCCCTGCGCCGCACAGAACCAACAGCCAATCGTGCGCGAAGCATCGCAAAAAAACGGGGCCCAGCAAGGTGGGCCCGACGATTCAATGCCCTGACACGCGATCCGTCATGCTGCGACCGGCAAGCGATCCCGCAACAGCGCCTTTCGGGTCGTGCCGCCTTGATCCGACGAGCTGCCTAGCAGTTCCTTCATATCAAGAATAAGCACGATCTGGCCGTTCGACAGCGTCGTCACGCCTGCCACCCCCTTCGGACGGAAAGCATCAAGCGACTTGATCACTGCATCTTCCCGGCCCGCAAACGAGTCGATCGCCAGCACGTAGTTGCGCTCGGCCGTTTGCATGAGCACACCGTACTCGGCAACGTGCTCCTGAGGCCAGCCCAGCAGGCCAGATAGCGTGTAGATCGGCAACACTTCGCCACGCACCACCATCGTCGCGCGTCCGCCAACCTCCTGCACATGCTCTGCCTCAATCGGCAGGATCTCGCGCACCATCGACAGGGGCACGGCGAAAGGCTGCTCCGCAAGGCGCACCACAAGCACCGGCAGAATTGCCAGTGTGAGCGGCAGCGAAATGATAAAGGTCGTACCCTTGCCTTGAGTCGATCGGATATCGATCGTGCCGTTGAGCTTCTGGATATTCGTTTTCACGACATCCATGCCAACGCCACGTCCGGACACGTCCGACACTGCCGAAGCAGTCGAGAAGCCGGGGAGAAAGATCAGGTTGTAGCTCTGACGTTCATCCATGGTGTTGGCCTCTTCATCAGTGATGAGGCCTTTCTCCAACGCTTTGGCGCGCAGCCGCTCGGCGCTCATGCCGCGCCCATCATCTGCGACGATGATGACGATGTGGTCGCCTTCCTGGCGTGCCTCCAGGCGCACTACGGATTTGTCCGACTTGCCTGCAGCGAGACGTTCGTGCGTCGGCTCGACTCCGTGATCCACCGCATTGCGGATCAGATGGATAATCGGATCGGATAGATCTTCGATCATCGTTTTGTCGATTTCCGTTTCCTCGCCACTGAGCATGAGCTCAACATCCTTACCCAGGCTGCGGGCCAAATCACGGGCTATGCGCGGATATTTCTGGAACAGACGGCCGATCGGCTGCATGCGCGTCTTCATGACCGCGTTCTGCAGATCCGAAACCAGCAGATCGAGCTGGCTCACTGCAACGTCGAGCGCGTGCAACGTTTCCGGATCGCTCCGCCCGTTCAGAATGTCTGAACGCAGGGCGTTGAGCCGGTTCTTGGTGAGCCCGATCTCACCGGAGAGGTTCAAAACCTGATCGAGCCGAGAGGTATCCACACGGATCGAGTTGTCGCGAGTGCGCTCAACTTCGCGCCGTCCTGTCGGCCCGCTATAGCCCGGCTTATCGCTGGCACGCCGCCCGATTGCGGCCTTGATGATTTCGTCGGCAGATTTGCCTTCAAGGTTGTGCGAAGGGTCAGCACCATTAACAACAGCGGACGGCGCGGAGGCCGGAGCTACTCCTAATGAGGGTGCGCCTGTCACGGCTTCGTAAAGGGCTTGCCAGTCGATGCCGTCGTCGCCAACCGGATGATGCACAACCACCGGCGCTACTGGAACCAAGGCGGTCTCGGCCTTCGGCACGGCAGCCGCTGCCGGCACGGCCGTTTTGGCCGCACCGCCAACCAGATTCCCAGCGATCGCCAACTTCAGTTGCGAAATCAAATGCGGATCCGCAGCGGATGGCTGCTGACCGCGCTCGAGATCGTTGAACATGTCGCGCACCGCGCCGGTCGCGGCGAGGATGACATCCATCGTCTCCGGCGTGATCGCGAGTTCCGCGTTACGCAATTTGTCAAAAAGGTTCTCGGTCAGGTGGCACAAGGTCACCAGCTCGGTCGCATTGAGGAACCCGGCCCCCCCCTTGATCGTGTGGAAGCCGCGGAAGATCTCATTGAGCAAACCGCTGTCGTTCGGCGTGCGCTCAAGGTCGACAAGCTTGTTGTCGACGCCTGATAGCAGATCACCCGCCTCGATCAGGAAGTCCTGAAGGAGATCTTCCATCCCTGCAAAATCGCTCATAGCTCGCTCCGAATCACCGATGTCTTAAGCCGGCCGGCTTTAAGTCGGTCATGCAACGCTGTCAGAAGCCCAGGCTTTCGAGCAGATCGTCCACCTGCTCCTGGTTCGTCACGACATCCTCGCGCCCTTCGCTGTTCACCACCGGGCCATTCAGCAAGCCTTCGCTGGCCGACGAGCGCTTGCTTTCCGGCATCACCTGCAGCAGCACGTTCACCAGCTCTTCTTCCAGTACGGAAGCCATGTCGACGATCTTCTTGATGACCTGGCCGGTCAGATCCTGGAAGTCCTGCGCCATCATGATTTCGAGCAACTGTTCGTTGACCAGCTTGCTGTCCTCGGCGACCTTGCCAAGGAAGCTGCGCGTCTCCTGCGCAAGTACCTTGAACTCTTCGACCGACAGTTCTTTGGCATAGAGCTTGTCCCAACGTTCGCGCAACTGACGCGACATCTCTTCCTGTCGATCCTGGATCGGCTGCGCGATGTCGGTCGCGTTGAGCACACGGCTCGCAGCCTGCTCAGTCATCGTGGCGATGTAGGAGAGGCGCTGACGTGCATCGGGGATCTGGCGTGCTGTTTCTTCCAGCATCCGGTCGTAACCTAGCTCGCGCAGGGTGTCGTGCAGCATCCGCGTCATCTGGCCGATCTTCGTAAAGACCGACTCCTGCCGATCTTCCGAAGTCAAGGGCTCCGCGGGCACCTCGCGCGCCTCGCCCTCAAGAATGTCCTGCCCGCCGGCATTGAACTTCGCCGCTACATCGTCGAAGAGATGCTGCAATTCGTCGCTGTCGCCTTCGTCGGCAGGCGGACGCTGCGCTGCGGCCTCGCTCGCAATGCTGTCGAACAGTTCCTGCAGTTCGTCGTTGTCACCTGATCCGTCATTCGCTGGCCGTTTTGCCATTTCCGGCTCCTGTTGGTCTTTCACACCGAATGCGCAGCGCAAAGAAAGCCGCGCCGCATACCACGCATGTCGCGGATTAGCCCGCCTTGCCCATTTTTTCGAAGATCTTCCCCATCTTTTCGGACAGAGTCGCCGCGGTGAAAGGCTTCACGATGTAGCCACTTGCACCGGCCTGCGCAGCCATGATGATGTTTTCCTTCTTGGCCTCTGCCGTGATCATCAGAACGGGCAAATGCTTCAGCGCAGGACTCGAGCGAATCGCTTGCAGTAATTCAATGCCGGTCATGTTAGGCATGTTCCAGTCGGTAACGACGAAATCGAATCCGCCGCCTTGCAGTTTTTGCAAAGCAACGGCACCGTCTTCCGCCTCATCGACGTTTGTGTAGCCCAATTCCTTCAATAGGTTGCGGACGATGCGACGCATCGTCGAAAAGTCATCAACCACGAGGAATTTCATCTTGGGATCGGACATATTTTTCTCCGGGGTTATTCCCTGTGCGACTTCATCAGATATGGGCGTAGCGTCTCGGCGAGCACATCAGCATCGAACTTTGCCACATACGCATCGACACCGACTGACTTGCCCATCGCTCGATTCGCTTCCGAGGAAAGGGACGAGTGCATGACCACCGGAATCCCCTCAAAACGAACGTCGCTCTTGATATTGCGGGTCAGCACATAGCCGTCCATTTCCGGCATTTCGGCGTCAACAAGAATCAGGCTCAGTTCATCGGCAAGGCGACGCTTCTGCTGTTGCGCATGGGAGGCCATGCCGTCGAGCCGGGTCCAAGCCTCAAAACCGTTCATTGCGTGCTTGTGGCGCACACCAAGCTTGTCGAGCACCTCGACAATTTTCTTGCGAGCAACCGACGAGTCATCGACGAAGAAGATGTTCGATTCGACATCTTTTCCAAGCGGGGTGATCTGCCCGATCGGCGCTTCTCCGAACGTTTGCGCAAGGATTGTCTCGACGTCCAGGATCGAGACCAGACGGCCATCCGGCAGTTCCGTGATCGCCGTGATGAAGCTGACCGCCGACGACGAGACGTTCTCCGGCTGACGAACTTTGTCCCATTCAACCCGGATGATGCGGTCTACATCGCTAACGAGGAACCCGAGCGTTCGCTTGCTGTACTCGGTCACCATCATTGAGCCGCCCAGGCCCACTTCGGGGCCATTCAAGCCAAGGATGCGGCCGAGTGACAGTACAGGAATGACGTTGCCACGAAGCGAAATCAGGCCCTCCACGCCAGCAGGCATATTTGGCGCCTTGGTGATGAAGGGTGTTTTCGAGACTTCGCGCACCTTGAACACGTTGATGCCAAAGGTTTCGGTCGTGCCGAGCGAAAACAGCAGGATCTCCATCCGGTTGGAGCCGGCGAGTTTGGTACGCGCATCAACCGAATCGAGCAAATTGCTTTGTGTCTGGTCCATTTCGGCTCCCCTCAGAGCATGCCCTGGTCGCCGTCGATGTACTTCAACAGCGAGTCAGCCAGCCGGTGCGGCTCAAATTTTGAAACGTAGGCATCGACACCCACTGATTTGCCGAGCGCCTGGTTCGACATGCCAGACAGCGATGAATGCATGAGGATGGGTATCCCCTCGAAACGTGGATCCGACTTGATCTTCTTCGTCAGGATGTAGCCATCCATTTCCGGCATCTCGATATCGGTCAGGATGACCGTGACCATCTTGTTCAGCTTCTTGCCGATGATATCGGCGTGGTTCGCCAGTTTCTGCAGTTCGTCCCAGGCAGCGCGGCCGTTGACCGCGCTTAACGACCGGACCCCCATTTCCTTGAGCGTGCGTTCGATTTGCTTGCGCGCCACGGCGGAGTCATCGGCGTAGAAAACCGTTGCGTCTTTCTTGCGAACCTTGGGCAAGTCCTTGAACAGGAAATCGTCGTCGTACTTGGTGGTTTCCGACAGTACCTTCTCGACATCCAGCATCATGATCAGCCGGCCGTCTTCAAGTTCGGTGACTGCCGTTACCAGACCACCCATACGCGAAATCAGCATTTCGGGCGGCACCCGCATCTGCGCCCAGTCGAGTCGGAGAATGGTATCCACCGCCTCAACCAGGAAGCCCTGGGTATGGCCGTTGTATTCGGTCACAATCATGATGTCGCGCTTGCCGTCGGTGTTTACACCGGTGTATTTGGCCAGATCGACGATCGGAACAAGCTGCCCGCGCAGCGAAACCATGCCTTCCACCGCGCTCTGCATGTCTGGCGCAGCGGTGATAGGCGGTGTGCGCATAACTTCACGCACTTTGAACACGTTGATGCCGAAGGTCTCGCGCCGATGGGTGCGCTGATCCTCGCCCAAGGTGAAGAGCAGGATCTCGAGCTTGTTCGTACCAGCCAGGCGCGTCCGCGCGTCAATGCTCTTCAGTAGTTCGGACATTCGTCTCTCCAACTCCAGGCCCTGCCTGCATTCTTGCAGGCGTCAATAATACTAACGGCAGCACGGTTACGAACTTGAGGGTGCTTATGCACGAAAACCGATCCGAAACCCGCCCCAGTGGCGGCCCTGGACATAAATCGGGGCCGAAACGTCGTGCATGACCTCGCCGGTATCGCGCCGGTAGGTTTGCACCAAATACTCCATTTCGTGGGTACCGCAGCGCTTGCCAACCGGATCGTCGAAGATTCGCTTGGTGCGGTTGCCAACCATGTCCTTGTCGAAATCGCCGGTCAGCGGCTGCGAGAAGCGCCGGTTGTGCGTGGGAAAGTAGCCCCTGCGATCCACCGCCCCTGCATACACTACCGCCGAGTGCTGCTCCAGGATCGGCTCTTGGATTGCCGGCAGCAGCTCATCGGTCAGCGCATCAAAGCGGGTGTTGAACTTCTGCGGTTTGGTGCCGGGAATCGGCACGTAGCGGTCATCGAACAAGGCCTCCAGCGTAATACGCCCAGATGCTACCGCCTGCTCAAGCGCATCGCCCACCGCCTTGGCGGCCGCCATCGCCACACTGGGCAAGGCGGTATGCACTGCCACCGCATTCTGCCCAACATCCGAGAGGCGGAATACCTTGTCGATCTCGCCCAGGTTGCCTGCCAGGTTCGCCAGGCGCGCCGCCTCGCCGCGCGACTCATCCGCCGCCTTAGCGTTCTCGTTGATCATCTTGAGGATCTGCTGGACCGAGCCGTGGATCGCTTCAGCATCACGACTCTGCCCTTGCATTGATCGTGCGATAGCGTCGATCTTCTCCATCGTTTCGGTCGCGCCACGGTCGATCGCTTGCAGGGAATCCGATGCGCTGCTGGCCAGTTGGGCACCACTGCGCGCCTGTTTGCTGCCTTCTTCAATCGTCGCGATGGCGCTAGAAGTTTCTCCCTGGATGGCCGCGATCATCTGGGTGATCTCGCGCGTAGCGTTGGATGTGCGTTCCGCAAGCTTGCGCACCTCGTCGGCCACCACTGCGAAACCGCGCCCCTGCTCGCCGGCCCGAGCCGCTTCAATAGCGGCGTTGAGCGCCAGGAGGTTGGTCTGATCGGCGATCTCGCGAATGACATTGACGATGCCGCTGATCGCCTGCGAACGGTCGCCCAGCGACGCGACGACGGATGCAGACTGCTCCACCCACTGGGCGATACGCTCGATTTCCTGCGAGACATTGGCCACCACGCCGCCACCGGCGATGGCCAGCTCGCGGGCTTCTTGCGCAATGCGAGCAGTCTGCGAGGCGTGTTCGGCAACTTCGTAAACATTGGCGGTCATCTGCTCGATCGCCTGCGCCATCTGGTTAGCCGCGTCACGCTGCGAACCGGTACTGGCGCTCATGCGCTCGGAACGCGCACCGAGTTGATCGGAGACTTCTGCAACCCGGCGCGAATCGCTGATCACCTTGGCCACAACGCCCTGCACCACATCGAGGAGCGTGTTGAAGGCGCTGGCCAGTTCGCTGCTGACGCCACTACCCGCCACCGCGCGGCGTGAAAGGTCGCCGTCTCGAGTGATAGCAGCGACTAGCTTGGACATCGCAAGCTGACTGGCGTGCTGTCGTCGCTGTATCAACCAGAACATGACCATCACAGGCAAGGCCGAAACGACCGCGGCCCCCGCCGCCCCCCCGAGCCAAGCTCCGGCCCCCGCCCCCAGCGCCGCAGCTGCGGCAAGGACGATCATCGCCCCGATTTGCCTCATTCGACCCTCGCCGTGTTGATCATGCTCGCGCGCCCTTGCGCCCGTTCGCCCGATTAACGGCGGGGGATGAAGCAACTTTAGGCGTCGTCGGCGAGACCTGCTTCATTCAGCAAGGCGGCTGCGGTAGCCGATGCCAGCACGAACAATTTCATCGTGGCGCGGGTCGCGCCAACGAAGAATTTGCGCAAGGCTGCGTCGTCCAGCACCGCAAAGTCCACTTCGCTGAGGATCACGCAGGGCGCGCTCTGCCCCTTGAAACGATAGACCGTCTCACACAGCACGTCGCCGGCTGAGAACTCTGGCATGCCAAACAGATCGTAGCGCCCTGTGAAGTGCCGCAGCGGGATCGGCCCAAGCCGGTCGAGCCCGACGAGCGCCGAACGCTCGCGGCCGTGAAAGCTCAGCAGCGCGATCTGGTTGCGCTCGAAACCCAAGCCAATTGCCTGCGTGAGCGCCCGGCGTGTCTGCTCGAGCAGCGACTCGCGATCCGCGTAGGGCACCACACTCACCGCATCGCCACGGATCGGGCTGCCGGGCTCCTGGCGCAAGGCGTCGGGCATCAGCCGATTAAGCATGACGACGATCGCGCGCGGGCTGCGGAAGTTGGTTGCCGAACGAAGCGTTACCCAGCCGGGCATCTCGATCGCAGGCTTGGCGTAAAGGTTCTGCATCGGGTCTTCCAGCCACCAGCAGCGCGCGCCGGGGCGCCCCAGGCGCAAAACTGCGTCGCGCCAGGCGGGCGAAAAATCCTGCCCCTCGTCGATGATGATCTCGTCGAACACCCACTCTGCCGGCACCGCCATCACCCCAAATGCCGTCTCCAGCCGCGAGAAAGCATCCGGCTGGCGCAAGTCGGGCTGCAAACCGGTGGTTCGCAACATGCTCAGGCAAAGCTGGTGGAACGACGTGACCTCGCCCCCCGCGGGCACCAGCGCAGCGACATGGTCCGCCAGCGGCCGGTTGAAGCACACGTACAAGGGCCGCCGCCCCGCTGCCAGCGCATCGCGATAGACCGCCAACGCGAGTTGCGTCTTGCCGGATCCCGCCGTGCCCACCACCCGCAGCCGATGGGGCGACATTTCCAGCCGCCGCGCCCATTCAGTGAGGCCACCTGAGAGGCGGGTGTAGAGCGCACGCGACGCATCGGCGGCCGCGCCGACGTCTGGCGTCAGCAAGAGCTCGTCCGCCAAAAACGCCGACACCGCGGCGTGACGTACCAAATCTGCCGCAACACCCGCCTCAAGCGCCAGCAACCGGGCCACCAGCGCCTCGCGTTGATCGGCATCGATGATCAGCGCCGGGTCCAGCCCCGCGGTTTGAGGTTGGCGAACACGATAGTCGGGCAGAAAAAGTAGACCCGTCACCGATGTGTCACTGGCCACGCGCGCCAGTTTCTCGCGCAGCACCGCCACCGCGCGCCCGAGGTGATGCGCCACGTTTACCGCCTGAGCCCCGCTGCCGCGCAGGAGCCCGTCGGTCGATTCGCGCAGAAAGCCAGTACGCTGTTCGATCAGCACGCAGGCGCCCGATGGCGCCACCAGCGCCAGATCCACCGCGCCAAACAGCGCTTGGCCATCGGCGTCATGCTGCCAATGCACACCATGAAACACTGCCCAATCGTCGGGCAAGGCTTCGCCCAGGCGGCGCAGCGTGTCGAGCAATCGAATCAGGCTGGGAGATGCGCCGTTCGCCAGAGATTCCCAACCGTCGGGGTAGATACGAGCCATGAATGCATCACCTCAAGACCAAGCGCGCGATTGTCGCCGACTTTGCGCACGGGCTGCCATGTGCCACGCAGCGTGCCTCATCGGGCGAACTTGACTCGCGATAGACTTGCCCCATGCCGATCCGCGTCTGTTTTGCCAACCGCTTTGAAACCCTTGAGCAGATCCTGCTTGCCCGCCTTCAGGCCGAGCAGCCCGGCCCGTTCCACCGACAGACGGTCATCGTGCCGAATACAGCCGTGCGCCGCCGCATCGAGCTCGACATGGCGGACCACTTCGGGCTCTGCGCCCAAGTGGACTTTCCCTTCCTCGGCCAGTGGCTGTGGCAGGAGGTCGGGCAGTGGATGCCGGCGCCTGAGCGCTCACCGCTCGACACTGGCCGCCTGACATGGGCGATTCTGGTGCAGTTGAATGACGGGGATTTCGTGCGCAGTCACCCCGGCGTTGCCGGCTACCTTGCCGATGCCGACGCGGTGATGCGCTTTGAACTCGCCGAGCAAGTGGCCCGCGTATTTACGGACACCGTGACCTACCGGCCCGACTGGGTGGAACATTGGCGACTGCGTCGCGCACTGCCGCTACCCGCCGGAAACGATCATGACACTGCCGAGTGGCTGGGTGACTTATGGCGCCGCGTGACCAGCGCATTGGGCGTCGCCGGACAGCACCCGTTCATCCGATTGCTGCAGGAGCAACCCCAGCGAGCCGCTGCGCCGGCCGACTGCGGCCCGGTGCATGTATTTGCCCTGCCCGCCCTGCCCCCGCTGCACCTTGACCTGTTGCGCGCCTTCGCGGACTACCGCGCAGTGCAGCTCTACGTGCTCAATCCCTGCCGCGAGCACTGGTTCGAAATCGTACCGGCGCGCCGACTGAGCTTTCTCGCCGCACGGGGTCGGTCCGACTTCCACGAGGTCGGCAACCGCCTGCTCGCAGCCTGGGGCCGGCAGACGCAGGCACATATCGACCTGCTGTTCGAAAACGACGACGCCCTCGAAGAAGCCGACAGCCGCTTCGACGAAGCCCCGGCCGCCACGCTGCTCGGTCATGTGCAGAACGCGATACTCGACCTGCAGGAGCTGGAACCAGCGAGCTTCACCCTGGCAGCGGACGACCGCAGCATCGAAGTCCATGTGTGCCATTCGCTCACCCGCCAGCTCGAAGCCTTGCAGGACCGGCTTCTGGCGCTGCTTGGCGCCAGTTCAGCCGCGCCCGGTTCGCCGATCCGGCCGTGCGACGTGCTGGTCGTGGTACCGGATCTCGCTACCGCCGCGCCGCTGATCGACGCCGTGTTCGGCACGGCCCCGCCGGCACGTCGCATCCCTTACACCATCACGGGCCGCGGCCAGACGCGCGAGAACGTCGTCGCGAGTACGCTCGCCGCTTTGCTCGATCTGCTGCCCGGCCGCTTCCCGGCCAGCGCGGTGTTTGATCTGCTGCGGGGCGTGTTCATGTGTG
>JAJZLD010000077.1 GCA_021803785.1 Pseudomonadota bacterium
GCTTCGCCAGTTCTCCGGCTGTTGGTGTCATGGTAGGCACTATTAAAGTGCTGGTCGAATTCTTCCACGGCAAGGAAAAATGACCGTGTTCAAGTTTTTCGGAGCGCTTCTCGCACTATACACTTTATACTCGGCCATTTCTGGGACAGTGCATGCAAAGTCCGGGATGGGTGGTCGTGTTGTATCGCGGCAGGATTCACCCGAATATTTTTGGGTCGTGATGGCAATCTATGCCTGCCTGAGCATGGCCTTGCTGCTTTATTTCTGACCGATCCATGAACATAACACGGCGCTCAACCGGACGCTGCGCAATAAAGCCGCGCAGCGCCGGTTAGCTCCAAGTTAGGCATCTCTCATACCGTCTACCTATGAACACTTCAGTATTTTTCGAAATAGAATTTTGGCTACTTGTTGTATTTTCAATCGTGGTGCCCTTTACAATCTATGGGGCGTTGCTTAAGAAGCGATCAGTTTCGCGCTTTACCGTACTTTTCCTAGGGGTTGTGTTGTTGATTGTTGCGGGGCTTGACGTTTATCTGTTGCAGAGCTTAAAGAGAATGGCAAAGCTAACCCCTTCAATAGTTGATGACTGGGTTTTCTTATCAGAGTTGTCAATCGGGTTTTACCTAATCCCCGCTTTATTTGGTGGCATTGGTGTCAACCTCATTTCGCACGTCCTCATCCGTCACCTTAGCGAGGCTGAACGTCAATTCGAGAAAGAGCATCCGGATGCTTAGTACCAAATTAAGTAAGCCAATCATCTATGCTATATGCCTAACCCATCGTTCCAAGGGACGCTCCGCCTATCGGCGGCGCGCCCCTGAACTCAAACTACAAGGGCTTCCCCGGTAGTCAAGGCGAATTGATCCAACGGCCACGCAACACGTGGCCGTTTTGCTTCCTGCCAAACCGCTTTGTTCTTCCGGTCGTCGGGCTGCGTAGCTCGATTGAGCGAGGGGTACGGACTGCGACACTACAAACGGTCATCGATGCAGCGCTTGTGGCTGCGGACCCTGATGAGAGACGCGCGCGGGGGCCTCATTCGTTAGTCGCGGAAAGCGCTTGCTTCCGCCACGAGTTAAACAGGACATGCCTCGCGCGGGTCCAACCCTGGCTCATCAACGCGTGCTGTCTCGATCGGCGGGAAACGAGTTAGTCGGAAATGAGTTCAAACGTGTCGCCGCGTGCAAGGCAGGCCCACGCCAGTCTTGCGTTCTTGGCCGCGACGGCGATCACGGCGCGCCAGTAGCCGCGTCGCACTGCGAGTGCGCGCGCCCAGCGGCTGATGCGATCTTCACGCTGCGCGGCCAGCGCCAACACCGCGCGTGCGCCCATCACCAACAGACTTCGCAGGTAGGCATCCCCGGCTTTGGTGATGCGGCCCAGGCGCGACTTGCCGCCGGAGCTGTATTGACCCGGGACGAGTCCGAGCTAGGCAGCGAACTGCCGTCCGTTCTTGAATTCGTGCCCGTTGCCGATGCTCGCCACAAGGGCGCCCGCACTGGTCTCGCCGACACCAGGCAGGGTCATCAGGCGTGTGATGCGCCGATCCTGCCGTGCGATCTGACGCAGCTTGGTGTCGTAGGCATTGATGCGTTCGTCGAGTTGGGCGATGGTGACGAGCAGATCTTCGAGCGCTTCGCGCGCCAGGCTTGGCAGCGTCTCGATCGCCGCACGCGCCTGACGGCGGACCACGCTCGCTTTGAGCGGTAGCACATGGCCAAACTCCGCGAGCAGCCCCCGCAGCCGGTTGATCATCGCCGTGCGCTCGGTGACGAAGCCTTGTCGGACCCGATGCAGCGTCAGATGCGCTTGTTGCGCTTCATCCTTCACCGGCACGAAGCGCATCGCGGGCCGTTGCACCGCTTCGCAGATCGCAGCGGCGTCCGCCGCGTCGTTCTTGCCGCGCTTGCCGAAAGTCGGTAAGGCACCACAAATTTGGGCGCCATCAAACGCACGGTGTGACCGAAGCGGGAAAATGCCCTCGCCCAATGGTGCGCGCTCGAGCATGCTTCCATGCTGATCAAACAGGGCGGCAGTTGGGCGACAACCTCGAGCAACTTCTCGCGTCGTACCGAGGGTTGTACAAGGGCCGGTTTGCCGTGTTCATCCACGCCATGCAACGCAAACACGTTCTTGGCCAGATCGATTCCAAGGACCACAATTTTCATGGGCTTCCCCTCCATCGAGATGACGATGAGTTGTGCAATCCCATCGTGGCACTCAAAACGCGACGCCGCTAACCCGGCACCGCGGGATGGGGAATGCCCTTTCATTCGTTAGGCAATATCCCTATTCGCCATGACTTCTCGTTCCATGAGACGCACGTTTACGCCAATCTGTCAGTTTGTCCTGTTGCTCTTCATTGCACTGTTAGGTTCGGGGTGTTCCACCATCGCTGAAGTTGCATACGATGCCGAGCTTGACCGCGACCGAGACAAGTGCGAACGTGAATTCTCAATGCCTGACCGGACGGAATGCATTAATCGCGTGGAGCGCAATGAACGGCAAGCTGACGCTATTCGAGATCGCGAGTGATAGGAGCAACTGACAAGGTGAGCCGCGTGAAACGAGCCGAAGCGGCGCCTAACAGTGCAGTCAACCGGACACCAAAATGCTGCGCATTTTGGTTCCCTCCGCTGACGCTCCGGTGCCGGTTACTTCCACGTTATGCCTCACAAGACTGTATCGTGCCAGCCGGTATCCGAACCTCGCGGAGGTTGAAGCATGAGTAAGTGTTGTTCGTCACCTGGCTGCGACAGCGCGCATCCGAATAGGGGTCGTTGCCCTGTCAATGGCCTGGAATATTCAGAGGTTTCCGTAAGAACTATCGCTCACCACATCAAGGAGTCGTGGGCGTGGACGCCCTCTGCCGAGCGCTACTACTTTTGCGATGCTCCCGATTGCGATGTTGCATATTTCGGGAACGATAATTCGGTTATTCTCAAATCCCAGTTGCGCACACGCATTGGAGTGAAAGAGCGAACCGAGCATGACTTGCTGTGCTATTGCTTCGGCGTCACCCGTTTCGATTTTGAGCGCGATCCGGCCACAAGGGAATTCGTAATTGCCCAAACCAAGATGGGAGCATGCTCCTGTGAGGTCAGCAATCCATCAGGGCGGTGCTGCCTGAAAGACTTCCCCAAGTCACGTTGACGGTCGCAGACGCGATGCATAACCTTTCGTTCAAGGCGAATTGATCCAACGGCCACGCAACATGTGGCCGTTTTTCTTCCTGCCAAACCGCTTTGTTCTTCCGGTCGTCGGGCTGCGTAGCTAGGTCAAAGAGAAATGGCCGCTGCCGCTTACGGTGAGCGCAGCGAAGCGCGCCAGGCTCAAGCGCGCTGGCGTTGTTTCCGTTAACCTGTGCATGCGAGGGGCTGCAGCTTGCGGCCCCTGATGAGAAACTGGGGTTTTCATGCAACGACCCGCGACACCGCCCGATGAGGCGCAGCGACTTCAGGCGCTGCGCGATTTGTTGGTGCTTGATACCGAGCCAGAGGAACGCTTCGATTCGATCACGGCTTTCTGCACGGCGGCTTTTCGTGTGCCGATTGCACTGGTCAGCCTGATTGACGCGGATCGCCAGTGGTTCAAGTCCAGGCGGGGTTTGGATGCGTGTGAAACCGGGCGCGACATTTCATTCTGCGGTCACGCGATCCTCCAGGATGATCCGCTCGTCGTACCTGATGCGCTTGAAGACCCTCGGTTTGCTGATAATCCACTGGTAACCAGGGAGCCCAAGATCCGTTTCTACGCCGGGATGCCGTTGCGGTTGAGCTCGGGCTTTCGCGTCGGAACGCTGTGTCTGATCGATCGCAAGCCCCGCCGCCTCGAGCACGAGGATCTTGTCCTCCTTCGCGATCTCGCGCGTTTGGTTGTTCGCGAGCTTGAAGCTCTGGCGGGCGAGCGCGCCTGACGCGCTGCGGCCGCAGTGCGCCTTGGCCCGCGCGGTGGGCGGAAAGCAAGTCATTGTGGCGAGCAGCCAGTTTCGGGCTTACTCGGTGCTGCCGTCTTTTGCGCGGGCGAGATAGCCCTTGCTAACGGCTTCGTCGATGACGCCGCGAGCGTAGTCCCAGAGGCGTGACGATCCGTTTTCGATGATGTGGTTACGCGCGAGCACCTTGTCGGCTGTTACACCATTGGCCTGCCACGCGCGACCCTGGGTGTGCAGGTTGTGCAGCATGGGCATCAGGCGATCCAGCGCATTGGCGAAACGTGCGTCGATCGTCTCTGCGGCTTCGAACTCGTCCCACAGCGCGCGCAATTGGGCGCCCGTGTCCTGCGGTAGCAAGCCAAATAGCCGATCGGCTGCTGCGCGCTCACGTGCTTCTTTGTCCGCGTGCGCTGCGGTGTCGTAGGCGAACGTATCGCCTGCGTCGATCTCCACGATGTCGTGCAGCATCAGCATCGTCGCCGCGCGGGCTGCATCGACCGGCGCGTTGGCGTGTTCGGCCAGTACAAGCGCCATCATCGCAACATGCCAGCTGTGCTCCGCCGAGTTCTCTTGGCGTTCTTCGTTCAGCAGCCAGCTTTGCCGCAATACACTCTTGAGTCGATCGATTTCGAGGATGAAGCGGATCTGGGCGTCCAGACGTGTCTGGACATGAAGATCTCTATCGCGTTGGGGCATTCGGGCTCTCGTCGGCGGCGAACCAAAATTCAACTCGTTGGGGTAAGTGATGCGTTTGTGTCGTGGCCCCAATCCGTTGGGCGAACCTTCGATTCAAACGCTCTGATTGGTGCGCGGCATGCTCTTCTGCACAGTACGAGAATGAGCTTGGCGAGCACACTAGCTGCGTTTCGCTACTCGAATATCTGGATCCTGAATGAGCTTCTCCCAATGACCGTAGCTTGGTGGCCGCAATCACGATATCTCCGGAAAGCCGGTGTTCGTATGCGCTGCCTGACTCCTTTGAATCGCCTGATACGCGATGGTGTCAAGGTGGAACTTTACGATGCTGCGCGCGAGAGTGCCTACGTGAGCGTCATCGTTCAGGCTTGGTCGGTTTTCGATACCGCGCAGAACAGCCTGACTCCGGAGGACTTTCTTGCGCAGATCGGCCGCTTGAAGCAGCGCGGAATTCGTATCGTGGTCGACAACTGCGATAACCAGTTCTTCAATCCGAACAACGATCCGGCTTGGTCACGACAGATTGAACGTCTAAGACGTCTACTGTCTATGGCGGATCACTTGGTGTGTGCCACCGATACGCTCGCGGAGGTCACGCGGGCGCAGGGCTTCACGCAAGATATCTCAGTGGTTGGCGATGCTGTCGAATGCGCCCGTGATCTTATGCCGGGCGAGTCGTGGGCAAGGCGATACCTCAATCCGATGCGTATTCCGGCCAAGATGCGCCTGATTGAGCATGCGGCTTGGATCAGGTGCTGGCGTCTGCGCGGCCATCTGCCGCTGGTTTGGTTTGGTAATCATGGAGTCAGCTTTGCCGAAGGAGGCATGACGGATCTGTCCTCGCTCCGAGGCCGACTTGAGCGGACTCATTCGAGGCGCCCAATTTCGTTAACCGTTATTAGCAACCATCCACGGAAGTTCTCGGCAGAGTTCAGCGGTTGGCGATTCCCGACCCGTTACGTTGCTTGGGACCGCACGACATTCTTGCAAGTCTTACGCCTGCACGATGTCGCCCTTATACCTGTGCGCGATAACCCGTTCACGCGATGCAAGAGCAGCAACCGGGTCGCGACGGCATTGAACGAAGGCCTGGCTGTCGCTGCGGATCCGATCCCGAGCTATCAACCATTTACTAGTATGGGTTGGTTCAAAGGTTTCGATGAAGGGTTTGCCGAATACATCTCAAATCGGACCCTGTGCGCAACACATATTGCGGCGGGCAGAAAGTATGTTTCTCAGCATTGCAGCATCGCTGTGATTTCGGACGCGTGGCGACAGGTCATTGAGTCCGAATTGCACGCTGGAGCAACTCGAAGCTTTACTGCCGCGAGCACTCAGTTTGCGGCCATTTCAGCGGCGAATCGCACAGCTGATAGACAAATCGTCGAATAGTTAACGGCATGATTCAGTGAAAAAGGGCGCCCGGAGGCGCCCTCAATACTACAAAGGAAACTTTGAATCAGCGCAGCGCGGCGGCCAGCGCGTCCGCTTCGAGGCCGACGATCAGGTGCATGGCGCCACCTTCGACCGGCATCGTGGCCTGTACGCCGGCGTTCTTCAGCGCAGCGGCGTCCACCTTGCCTGCATCGGCGAGCTCGACGCGCAGGCGCGTCGCAGCCAGCGCTTCGATCGCCTTTACGTTTGCTGCACCGCCAAGGGCTGCGCGGATCTTTTCGGCACGAGCCTTCTGCTGGGCGTTGGCACCAGTCGGCGCTGCGGCGGCGGTGGCGACGGTTGCAACCGGAGCCGCAAGGTCAGCCTCGGCGCCGGAGGACTTCAGATAGTCCTCCATGTCGCCCTTCATGTTTTCAGACAGCGGGCCAAAGATGGCTTGGATGCCGTTGCCAACCACCACCACGCCCGATGCACCGAGCGCCTTCAGGCGGGCTTGGTCGACACGCGAGGGGTCGGCAACGGCGACACGCAGACGGGTGATGCAAGCGTCCAGGCTCTTGATGTTGGCGCGGCCGCCGAAAGCGATGACGAGGTCACGCGCCTTGCCGCCCTTGCCTTCGCCCATGGCTTGCGTGGCGCCTTCTTCGGCGGCGTCTTCACGACCCGGCGTCTTCAGGTTGAACTTGACGATGACGAAGCGGAACACCGAGTAGTAGATCGCGGCGTAGATCGGTCCGAGGATGAAGACGTACCACGCGCCCTGCGACTTGTTGCCGATCAGGTTGAACATCAGGAAGTCGATGCCGCCCTGCGAGAAAGTGAAACCCATGTGCATGCCGAGCGTGTTCGCAACGAACTGGCACGAAGCGGCGAGTAGCGCGTGGATGAAGTACAGCACCGGTGCGACGAACAGGAAGGCGAACTCGATCGGCTCGGTGATACCGGTCAGGAAGGAGGTCAGTGCGGCTGAAACCATCATGCCGCCCACGGCCAGTTTGTTCTCCGGCTTGGCGGTATGCCAGATCGCGATTGCGGCAGCCGGCAGACCGAACATCTTGAAGAAGAAGGCGCCAGCCAGTACGCCTGCGGTCGGGTCCCCCGCGAAGAAGCGGTTGATGTCGCCGCTCACCATCTTGCCGGTGCTCGGGTCTAGGAAGCTGCCCATTTCGAAGAAGAACGGCACGTTCCAGATGTGGTGCAGGCCGAACGGGATCAGCAGGCGCTCAACGAAACCATAGACCGTTGCGGCAGTGCGCGGGTCGCTGACTGCTGCCCAGTGCGAGAAGGTCTTGATGGCGCCACCAATCGGGGGCCATACGAAGGAGAGCAAGGCGCCCAGAGCGATCGCCGCGATCGCGGTGACGATGGGCACGAAGCGCTTGCCGGCGAAGAATCCGAGGTAAGGCGGCAGTGCGATACGGAAGTAGCGGTTGAACATATAAGCCGCCAGGCCGCCGGCGAGGATGCCGCCGAACACGCCGGTCTGGATCGAGGGCAGGCCCATGATCGTATCCGGCTTGATGCCGATCAGGCCCGCCATGACGCCCAGCGTGACGGTCATGACGAGGTAGCCGATGGTGGCGGCAATCGCTGCAACGCCGTCGTTCTCGGTAAAACCCAATGCGACGCCGATGGCGAAGATCAACGGCAGGTTGCCGAAGATGACATCGCCCGCATTCTTCATCAGCGACAGGATCGCGAGGAAGACGGTGTTGGTGGTGTGGAAATCGGTCGCACCGAGACCGAGCAGCAGGCCCGCTACAGGCAGGACGGCCACAGGCAGCATCAGCGCTTTGCCGATTTTCTGCAGGCCAGCGAAGGCATTTGCAAACATGGTTTTATGACTCCTCAAAGGGACTTGGTTTAATCAGCAAACTTGGCAAGCCGGGCACGCACTTCTGCGGCCGTACCCAGCGACAACACTTCCTGCGCGAGCGCCTGGCATTCGGCCATCGTCACGCGCGCCACGGTGGCTTTGATCGCTGCGATGGCGGGGACCGACGCGGAGAGTTCTTCAACACCGAGGCCGATCAGCACCGGGACGGCCATCGGATCCGATGCCATGCCGCCGCATACGCCGACCCACTTGCCGTGCTTCTTCGCGCCTTCGCAGGTCAGCGCGATCATCTTCAGCACCGAGGGGTGCAGGCCGTCGGCTGTCTTGGCCAGCTTCGGATGGCCGCGATCCATTGCCAGCGTGTACTGGGTCAGATCGTTGGTGCCGATCGAGAAGAAGTCGGCTTCGCGGGCAAACTGCTCGGCCATCACGGCGGCCGACGGCACTTCGATCATCACGCCGACCTTCACGTTGGTATGGCCGGTGGCCGCTTGCTCCTCGGCGAGGATGGCTTTGGCTTCGCGCAGTTCTTCGAGCGTCGCGATCATCGGGAACATGATGTGCAGCTGCGCGAGCGGCGCCGTACGCAGGATCGCGCGAAGCTGGGTGCGGAATATGTCCGGGCGCTCAAGGCTTACACGGACTCCGCGCAGGCCGAGGAAGGGGTTCTCCTCCTTCGGCAGCGGCAGGTAGGGCAGGGGCTTGTCGCCGCCGACGTCGAGCGTACGCACCACCAGTGGTCGCTCGGTGCCGAGTGCTGCCGCGACCGCCATGTAGGCGGTGGCTTGTTCTTCTTCGTCCGGTGCGGTGTCGCGGTCGTCGAAGAGGAATTCCGAGCGCAACAGACCCACGCCTTCCGCGCCGTTCGCCACACCTTCCTGCGCGTCCTTCGCGTTGCGCACGTTTGCGACGACTTCGATGCGCACGCCGTCGGCGGTATGGGCCGGTTTGTGCGCAGCGGCTTGCTCGGCTTCGCGCTTGGCGGCCTGGCGGGCCATGCGATCCTGCGCATCGGCGAGTTGAGCTTCCGTTGGGTTCTTGCGCAGCGTGCCACGCGAACCGTCCAGCACGACCTGCGTGCCATCTGGCAGCGCCAGCACTGCTTCGTCGATGCCGCAGACAGCCGGGATGCCCAGCGAACGGGCAAGGATCGCGACGTGGCTCGTAGCGCCGCCCGTGGTAGTGCAGAACCCCAGTACCTTGGTGCGATCGAGCTGAGCGGTGTCGGAGGGCGTCAGCTCCTCAGCAATCAGGATTGAGCCGGCTGGCACATCGATCTTCGCTTGCGTCACGCCAGCCAGCGTTGCTAGCACGCGGCGCCCGACGTCGCGGATGTCGTTGGCGCGCTCGCGCAGCAGCGCGTTGTCGAGCTTCTCGAGCTGCGCGGCGTAGCGGGTGAAGGCCTCGCGCCATGCAAAGCCGGCGCTTTTGCCTGCGGACACGCCTTCGATGGCCAGGTCGATCAGCTCCGGGTCTTCCAGCAATTCAATGTGCGCGTCCATGATCTGCGCCTTGGACGGATCGCTGAGGTTCGCCTTGAGCGCCTCGATAGCGGTGCGAGCTTCGTGCAGCGCGGCGTCCAGACGGGCGCGCTCGCGTTGTGGCGATTCACCCTTTTCGGCCACGTCGATGACTTGCTGGCGGTATTGCACGATGCGGCCAACGGCAAGGCCGGGCGATGCGGATACGCCGCCGAGTTCGTCGGCATCGATCGGCGTCGCGCGCGTCGGCGCAGCAACTTTTGGCGCGCTGGCTGCCGGCGCGTCGCCAGCCTTTTCGCCACAACCTTCCGATATCAGTTTGGCCAACGCAGCCGCGGCGTCGCGTGCATCGGGGCCGGTGGCCCTGACGATGATCTGGTCGCCCTGCTGGGTTGATAGCCCCATGATCGCGACGACCGATTTGGCGTTCGCTTCATCGTTGCCGCGAGCGATGCGGACGTCGGATTTGAACTTCTTCGCCTCCGCAGCGAGCACGGCTGCGGGGCGCGCATGCAGGCCGGATGGATTCGGCAGGCTGACCGGGCCAGCGGTCTCTGTGCCGCCGCCGACGGCTGCAGCGCTGCTTGCCGCGCCGATCAATTCAACACTCAGCACCACATCGCGACCGGCTTCCACCGCACCGCTCTTGGCGTGCATTGCGGCGACCTTGTCGCCATTGGCGATGATGATTTGCGTCAGCAGGCTGGCGGCCTTGCGTGCCACCAGATCCGGATTGAAGCGGATAAGGGGCTGGCCGACGGTCACGGCGTCACCCAGCTTGACCTTGGGCGTAAAGCCTTCGCCCTTGAGCATGACGGTGTCGATGCCAATGTGCACCAGCACTTCCAGACCTTCCGGCGTGGTGATCGTCAGCGCATGGTGGGCGTTATGCAGATTGGTCACGGTGCCGGCGACCGGGGACAGCAACTCCGGACTGGTCGGATCGAGCGAGATGCCGTCGCCCACCATCTTCTGCGCGAAGACCGGGTCCGGCACCTTGTCGAGCGGGAACAGGATGCCGGAGAGCGGGGCGACGACATCGATCGCTCCGGCGCCGACAGAAGGCGTTGTACCCGCGAGGTCGAGCGTCAGCACTCCGGTCTTGCCTGCTTCGGCCTTGCCGGTGGCGGGCTTCATGCGCGCCACGAGATCGCCATTGGCAATCACCATCTGCGTCAGCAGACTGCGCGCCTTGCGGCCGACAAGATCGGCGTCGAAACGGATCAGCAACTGGCCCGCGGCGACCTGATCACCTTCGCGAACCTGTGGCGAAAAGCCTTCGCCTTTCAGCATCACGGTGTCGAGGCCGATGTGCAGCAGCACCTCGATGCCTTCAGCCGAGCGGATCGTCAGCGCATGGCCGGCGGCGTGCAACTGCGTGATCTTGCCGGCCACCGGCGCGAGCAATTCGTTGGAAGTGGGGTCGATCGAAATCCCGTCGCCTACCATCTTCTGGGCAAATACGGGGTCCGGCACGCTTTCGATCGGAACAATCAAGCCCGACAACGGGGCCACTAGCTGCAACCTGGGTGCGTTTGCACGCATTGATGTCTCCTGGCGGAATTATCTGGACTGGTCCGGCGCGACAACCCATCGCACCAAACTAGGGTAAACCCGAATATAGGGTTTACCCTAGTTCGCAAGTTCGATCAAGGACTTGAGTTACATCATAGGAATCGCTTATGGGGTTTTGCCCACAAAGCTGGTCGGCGGCTGACGACATCGGTATGGGGCGCGCGAAGTCGCGCTCGCCGCTTGCTGCTGGTGGCGATTGAGGGGGCGATGGATTTTTGTGCTGCGCGCGCGAGATGGCTGCCGCTGTAATTGAGCGACCTGTGCTCAGCGGTGTTTGGTAGCGAGGCGGCGCGGTGTGACCGTGCGGTGGAACGCGGTGGGGGCGGTGGGCCGGCCGCAGCGAACGCGTGAGATGCGGAGGCAGGAAAAGAAAAACCCGCCGATTGGCGGGTTTTTCATCGAGGCAAACCAGGTCAGCTCAAAT
>JAJZLD010000078.1 GCA_021803785.1 Pseudomonadota bacterium
CAGGAAGGCGATCGGGATCGACCCGAAGGACTTCCTGTTCTTCCGCGTGGACCGTCGGCGCAAGATGCCGGTCACGATCCTGCTGAAGGCGATCGGCATGACCGCCGAGGACATTCTCGCGACCTTCCACGACTTCGACACCTTCAACCTGAAGGGCTCGGAGTTCGAATTCGCACTCGTGCCGGAACGTCTGCGCGGCGAAGTGGCGCGCTTCGACATTACGGACGCCAATGGCAAGGTGATCGTCGCAAAGGACAAGCGGATCACCGCTAAGCACATCCGCGAGCTGAACGAAGCCGGTATCAAGACGATGGCGGTTCCGGAGGACTTCCTGCTCGGCCGCGTGCTCGCCAAGAACGTCGTCGATAGCGAGACCGGCGAACTGATTGCACGCGCCAATGACGAGATCACAGAAGAAGTGCTCGCCAAGCTGTCGCGTGGTGGTGTGCAGTCTTTCGAGACGCTGTACATCAACGATCTTGATCGTGGTGCGTACATTTCGGCGACCCTGCGCGCGGACGAAACGGCCGACCAGTGGCAGGCGCGCGTTGCGATCTACCGGATGATGCGTCCGGGCGAGCCGCCGACCGAAGATGCGGTCGAAGCGCTATTCCAGGGCCTGTTTTACGCGCCGGAACGGTACGACCTGTCCTCCGTCGGCCGCATGAAGTTCAATCGCCGCGCCTACCCGGAACGTCTGGATGACAAGGCGCCGGAATGGCAGCGTCGCTTCTACGAACGCGTCGGCCCGCAGGGCGAGGAGGGGCCTGGTGTCCTCTCTAACGACGACATCCTGGCGGTAGTCGGTGTGCTGGTCGAACTGCGCAACGGCCGTGGCGAAATCGACGATATCGATCACCTTGGCAACCGTCGCGTGCGCTGCGTAGGCGAACTCGCGGAAAACCAGTTCCGCGCCGGCTTGGTGCGTGTTGAGCGCGCGGTCAAGGAACGCCTGAACCAGGCCGAATCCGACAACCTGATGCCGCATGACCTGATCAACGCCAAGCCGATCTCTGCCGCAATCAAGGAGTTCTTCGGGTCGTCGCAGTTGTCGCAGTTCATGGACCAGACCAACCCTCTGTCCGAGATCACGCATAAGCGTCGTGTCTCGGCTCTCGGCCCGGGCGGTCTGACGCGCGAGCGTGCAGGTTTTGAAGTGCGCGACGTGCATCCGACCCACTACGGTCGTGTGTGCCCGATCGAGACGCCGGAAGGTCCGAACATCGGCCTGATCAACTCGCTCGCCGTGTACGCGACGACCAACCGCCACGGCTTCCTTGAGACGCCGTACCGCAAGGTTGAAAACGGCAAGGTGACCGAGCAGATCGATTATCTGTCCGCAATCGAAGAAGGTGGCTACGTGATCGCGCAGGCAAACGCCGAGCTCGATGGCAATGGCGCGCTGATCGACGAATTGGTCTCGTGCCGTCACAAGGGTGAATTCACCCTCGTGACGCCGGATCAGGTTCAGTACATGGATGTGTCGCCGTCGCAGATCGTGTCGGTCGCAGCCTCGCTGATCCCGTTCCTTGAGCACGACGATGCAAACCGCGCCTTGATGGGTGCGAACATGCAACGTCAGGCTGTGCCCTGTCTGCGTCCGGAGAAGCCGCTGGTCGGTACCGGTATCGAGCGCACCGTGGCGGTGGACTCCGGTACGACGGTACAGGCGCTGCGAGGCGGCGTGGTCGACTATGTCGATGCGAACCGCGTCGTGGTGCGTGTGAACGACGATGAAACGGTGCCGGGCGAAGTCGGCGTCGACATCTACAACTTCACCAAGTACACCCGCTCGAACCAGAACACCAACATCAACCAGCGTCCTGTCGTGAAGAACGGCGACCGCATCGCCAAGGGTGATGTGTTGGCCGATGGCGCGTCGACCGACCTTGGCGAACTCGCGCTAGGCCAGAATATGCTGGTCGCGTTCATGCCGTGGAACGGCTACAACTTCGAAGATTCGATCCTGATCTCCGAACGAGTGGTGGCCGACGATCGCTTCACCTCGATCCACATCGAGGAACTGACGGTGGTGGCACGTGACACCAAGCTCGGCGCCGAAGAAATCACCCGAGACATCGCATCGCTGGGCGAAGCGCAACTCGGCCGCCTCGACGAGTCCGGCATTGTCTATATTGGCGCAGAAGTCGAAGCGGGTGATGTGCTGGTCGGCAAGGTCACGCCTAAAGGCGAAACCCAGCTGACGCCGGAAGAAAAGCTGCTGCGTGCAATCTTCGGTGAGAAGGCGTCCGATGTGAAGGACACCTCGTTGCGTGTGCCGTCCGGTATGAACGGCACTGTCATCGACGTGCAGGTCTTCACCCGTGAAGGCATCGAGCGCGACAAGCGCGCTCAGTCGATCATCGACGACATGCTGCGTGGCTTCCGGCAGGATCTGGGCGACCAGATGCGTATCGTCGAGCGCGATGCGTTCTCGCGTATCGAGCGTTTGATCATTGGCCAGGTTGCCAACGGTGGTCCGAAGAAACTCGCCAAGGGTACTGTGATCACCAAGGACTACCTCGACCAGGTCGAGCCGCATTCCTGGTTCGACATCCGCATGGCCGACGAGACCATCGCGCAGCAGCTTGAGTCGCTGAAGGAAGGTCTGGAGAAGACCCGCAAGGACTTCGACCTCGCTTTCGAAGCGAAGAAGAAGAAGCTCACGCAGGGCGATGAGCTGCCCCCGGGTGTGCAGAAGATGGTCAAAGTCTATCTGGCTGTGAAGCGTCGCCTGCAGCCTGGTGACAAAATGGCCGGTCGTCACGGTAACAAGGGTGTGGTGTCCAAGATCGTCCCGGTCGAAGACATGCCGTACATGGAAGACGGCACCGCCGTCGATATCGTGCTCAACCCGCTGGGTGTGCCGTCACGGATGAACATCGGTCAGATCCTTGAAACCCACCTTGGTTGGGCTGCTAAGGGGCTCGGCAACAAGATCAACGAAACCCTGCGTCGCCAGGCCACCGCTAAAGAAGTGCGTTCGCTGCTGAACGAGATCTACAACACCAGTGGCAAATGCGAGGAGATCGACTCCTTGTCCGACGGTGAAGTGCTCGAACTGGCACAGAACCTGACCAAGGGCGTGCCCTTCGCGACACCGGTGTTCGACGGCGCGACCGAAGAGGAAATCGGCAAGATGCTCAAGCTGGCGGGCCTTGAAGGCGGCGAACAGGTCACCTTGTTCGATGGCCGCACCGGCGAAGCGTTCGAGCGCAAGGTGACGGTTGGCTACAAGCACATGCTGAAGCTGCACCACTTGGTCGACGACAAGATGCACGCGCGTTCGCCCTGCCCGTACTCGCTCGTCACCCAGCAGCCGCTGGGCGGTAAGGCGCAGTTCGGTGGTCAGCGTTTCGGTGAAATGGAAGTGTGGGCGCTGGAGGCCTACGGTGCTGCCTACACGCTGCAGGAGATGCTGACGGTGAAGTCGGACGATGTGACCGGTCGTACCAAGGTCTACGAAAACATCGTCAAGGGCGAACACAAGATCGATGCCGGAATGCCGGAATCCTTCAACGTGCTGGTGAAGGAAATCCGTTCGCTGGCGATCGACATCGACCTGGACCGCTACTGAGACGGCCGAGCCGTCTCGGAATGGAGTGACGAAAGATGAAAAGCCTGCTCGCTGATCTGTTCAAACAGAGCCTGCCGAACGAGGAAGAGTTCGACGCGATCACCATTGGTCTCGCGTCGCCGGAGAAAATCCGCTCCTGGTCCTTCGGTGAAGTGAAGAAGCCGGAGACCATCAACTACCGGACGTTCAAGCCGGAACGCGATGGTCTGTTCTGCGCCAAGATCTTTGGCCCGGTAAAGGATTACGAGTGCCTGTGCGGCAAATACAAGCGCCTAAAGCATCGCGGTGTGATTTGCGAAAAGTGCGGCGTGGAAGTCACGCTTGCAAAGGTTCGCCGTGAGCGCATGGGTCACATCGAGCTTGCCTCGCCGGTCGCTCATATCTGGTTCCTGAAGAGCCTGCCGAGCCGCCTCGGCATGGTGCTCGACATGACTCTGCGCGATATCGAGCGCGTGCTCTACTTCGAAGCGTTTGTGGTCGTTGATGGCGGCTTGACCCCGCTGACGCGTGGCCAACTGCTGACTGAAGAAGACTTCATCGCGAAGACCGAAGAGTACGGTGACGAGTTCACCGCACTGATGGGTGCAGAAGCCGTGCGCGAACTGCTGCGCTCGATCGACCTGCCGCGCGAAATCGAGCGCCTGCGTTCGGAACTCGAGACCACCGGCTCGGAAGCCAAGATCAAAAAGATCGCCAAGCGCCTCAAGGTGCTCGAGGCCTTCACTCAGTCGGGCATTCGCCCTGACTGGATGATCATGGAAGTGTTGCCGGTGCTGCCGCCAGATTTGCGCCCGCTGGTGCCGCTGGACGGTGGCCGCTTTGCGACCTCCGACCTCAATGACCTCTACCGCCGCGTGATCAACCGGAATAACCGCCTTAAGCGTCTGCTTGAGCTCAAGGCGCCGGACATCATCGTGCGCAATGAAAAGCGCATGCTGCAGGAAGCGGTCGACTCGCTGCTCGACAACGGCCGCCGCGGCAAGGCGATGACCGGCGCGAACAAGCGCCCGCTCAAGTCGCTCGCCGACATGATCAAGGGCAAGGGCGGTCGCTTCCGTCAAAACCTGCTCGGTAAGCGGGTCGACTACTCCGGCCGTTCGGTGATTACCGTGGGCCCGCAGCTCAAGTTGCATCAGTGTGGCCTGCCCAAGCTGATGGCGCTAGAGCTGTTCAAGCCGTTCATCTTCAACAAGCTTGAGTTGCGTGGCTATGCCACCACGATCAAGCAGGCGAAGAAGATGGTTGAAAGCCAAGAACCGGTAGTGTGGGACATCCTCGAAGAGGTGATTCGCGAGCATCCGGTCATGCTGAACCGTGCGCCGACGCTTCACCGCCTTGGTATTCAGGCCTTCGAACCGACGCTGATTGAAGGCAAGGCGATTCAGTTGCATCCGCTCGTTTGTGCCGCGTTTAACGCCGACTTCGACGGTGACCAGATGGCCGTGCACGTCCCGCTGTCGCTCGAAGCACAAATGGAAGCCCGCACGTTGATGCTGTCTTCCAACAACGTGCTGTCTCCGGCGAACGGTGAGCCGATCATCGTGCCGTCGCAAGACGTGGTGCTGGGCTTGTACTACGCCACCCGCGAAGCGGTGAACGTGCCGGGCGAAGGCATGGCCTTCGTCGATGTCGCCGAGGCAAAGCGTGCCTACGAGTCGGGTCAGGCATCGCTGCACGCTCGCGTGTTCATCCGTGTGCGTGAAGTCGAGCTGACACCGGAAGGCGAAAAGCGCGAGAAGATCACGCGCTACAACACCACCATCGGTCGCGCGATCCTCTCCGAGATTCTGCCTGCCGGTCTGCCGTTCTCGGCGATCGACAAGACGCTGAAGAAAAAAGAGATCTCCAAGCTGATCAACCTCGCATTCCGCCGTTGCGGCCTGAAGGAAACCGTGGTGTTCGCGGACCGTTTGATGCAGTTCGGCTTCCGTCTCGCGACGCGTGCCGGTCTGTCGATTGCGGTGCGCGACATGCTGGTACCAACCTCGAAGCAGGACATCATTGCTGCCGCTGCGCACGAAGTGAAGGAAATCGCGCAGCAGTACACCTCGGGTCTCGTGACGGACGGCGAGCGCTACAACAAGGTCGTTGATATCTGGGGGCGTGCGGGTGACCAGGTCGCTAAGGCGATGATGGAACAGTTGGGCACCGAACCGGTGATCAACCACCTGGGCAAGGAAGTCCGCCAAGAATCGCTCAAC
Source organism: Pseudomonadota bacterium (assembly GCA_021803785.1). GTDB lineage: Bacteria > Pseudomonadota > Gammaproteobacteria > Burkholderiales > Rhodocyclaceae > Niveibacterium. The sequence continues at coordinate 5,779 of JAJZLD010000078.1, forward strand.
GCGATCTACATGATGGCCGACTCGGGCGCGCGGGGTTCCGCCGCTCAGATCCGTCAGCTTTCCGGTATGCGCGGCCTGATGGCCAAGCCGGATGGCTCGATTATCGAAACGCCAATCACGACGAACTTCCGCGAAGGTCTGAACGTTCTGCAGTACTTCATCTCCACTCACGGTGCTCGTAAGGGTCTCGCGGATACGGCTTTGAAGACGGCGAACTCCGGCTACCTGACGCGTCGTCTGGTCGACGTGACGCAGGATCTCGTGGTCACCGAAGACGATTGCGGTACCACGCTCGGCTTCACGATGCGCGCGATCATCGAAGGTGGTGAAGTTGTCGAGCCGCTGCGTGACCGCATCCTGGGTCGCACCGCTGCTGACGACATCGTGAATCCGGATACGCAGGAGACTGCCATCTATGCTGGTACGCTGCTTGACGAAGATGCGTGCGACCTGATCGACGCGCTTGGCGTCGACGAAGTGCGGGTGCGTACGCCACTCACCTGCGAAACCCGCTATGGCATGTGCGCCAAGTGCTACGGCCGTGACCTCGGTCGCGGCAACCTAGTGAATACCGGTGAGGCGATCGGCGTTATCGCTGCGCAGTCGATCGGCGAGCCGGGCACGCAGCTGACGATGCGAACTTTCCACGTCGGTGGTGCCGCGTCGCGAGCTGCAGTTGCCAGTTCGGTCGAAGCCAAATCGGCTGGCGTGGTCCGCTACACGGGCAATACCCGTTACGTGACGACCGCAAAGAACGAGAAGGTTGTGATCGCGCGCTCGGCCGAAGTTGTCGTGACCGACGAAGCGGGCCGCGAGCGCGAGCGACACAAGATCCCCTACGGTGCCACGCTGTTGGTTGAAGATGGCGGCGCGGTGAAGGCCGGTGCGCAACTGGCTAATTGGGATCCGCACACACGTCCAATCATTACCGAGTACTCGGGCACCATCAAGTTCGAGAACGTCGAAGAAGGCGTGACGGTTGCGAAGCAGATCGATGAAGTCACCGGGCTGTCCACGCTGGTCGTCATCGACGCCAAACGCCGTGGTCAGTCTGCGACGAAGGGCCTGCGCCCGCAGGTCAAGTTGATCAATGAGGCGGGCGAGGAAGTGAAGATCGCTGGCACCGATCACGCAGTGACCATCACCTTCCAGGTCGGCTCGCTGATCACAGTGAAGGACGGTCAGCAGGTTTCGGTCGGTGACGTGCTGGCACGTATCCCGCAGGAGTCGGCGAAGACGCGTGACATTACCGGTGGTCTGCCGCGTGTAGCGGAGCTGTTCGAAGCGCGTTCGCCGAAGGATGCCGGCATGCTGGCGGAAGTTACCGGCACGCTGTCGTTCGGTAAGGACACGAAGGGCAAGCAACGTCTGGTGATCACCGAGCCTGACGGTACGGTGCACGAGTTCCTGATCCCGAAGGACAAGCACGTGATGGTGCACGACGGCCAGGTGGTGCAGCGTGGCGAGTTGATCGTGGACGGCCCGGCCGATCCGCACGACATCCTGCGTCTCAAGGGTGTCGAAGAACTCGCGCGCTACATCATCGAGGAAGTGCAGGACGTGTATCGCCTGCAGGGCGTGAAGATCAACGACAAGCACATCGAGGTGATCGTTCGCCAGATGCTGCGTCGCGTGGTCATCACTGATCCGGGCGATAGCAAGTTCATCCGTGAAGAGCAGGTCGAGCGTTCGGAAGTGCTGGACGAGAACGACAAGCTCATCGCGGAGGGTCGTTTGCCGGCGCAGTACGATTACATGCTGCTGGGTATCACGAAGGCCTCGTTGTCGACCGATTCGTTCATCTCCGCGGCTTCCTTCCAGGAAACCACGCGCGTGCTGACCGAAGCGGCGATCTTGGGCAAGCGCGACGAACTGCGGGGCCTGAAGGAAAACGTCATCGTCGGCCGTTTGATCCCGGCCGGTACTGGCCTCGCCTATCACCGTGCTCGCCGCGCGCAGCCCGGCGCCGCCTTTGATCTGCCGCCGTCGGGCAGCTTCAACGACGAGCCCGCCGCAGTCGAAGGCGCGCAGTCGGAATAAGGCGTCGTTGACGCTTTGGGGCCGGGTTGGATACAATCCGGCCTCTTTAGTGGGTCGGCCTTGCGGGGTCGGCCTTCCTGTGTCTTGATCGCGGCCCAATCCGTGTTTCATCGGTGGTGCGATCCGAGGAAAAGTAATGCCAACAATCAATCAACTCGTTCGTAAAGGTCGGGAAACCCCGGTCTCCAAGAGCAAAGTGCCGGCTCTCGAAGCCTGCCCGCAGAAGCGCGGCGTCTGTACCCGCGTTTACACCACGACCCCGAAGAAGCCGAACTCGGCGCTTCGTAAGGTCGCCAAGGTGCGGCTCACCAACGGTTTTGAGGTGATCTCCTACATCGGCGGTGAAGGTCACAACCTTCAGGAGCACTCAGTGGTCCTGATTCGCGGTGGTCGTGTGAAGGACTTGCCGGGTGTGCGTTATCACATCGTCCGCGGTTCGCTTGACCTCCAGGGCGTCAAGGATCGGAAGCAGTCGCGCTCTAAGTACGGCGCGAAGCGTCCGAAGAAGTCCTGATCCCTTTCGAAATAGCAGGAGGTTGAAATGCCCCGTCGTCGCGAAGTACCAAAGCGGGATATCCTGCCGGATCCAAAATTCGGCAGCCAGGATGTCTCGAAATTCATCAACGTGATCATGCAGAGCGGCAAGAAGGCTGTCGCCGAGCGCATCGTCTATGGCGCGCTGGAAGTGATCTCGACCAAGGGCGGCAAGGATCCGCTCGAGGTGTTTGGTAGCGCAATCAGCAACGTCAAGCCGGTCGTGGAAGTGAAGAGCCGTCGCGTTGGCGGTGCGAACTACCAAGTTCCGGTTGAGGTGCGTCCGTCGCGCCGTATGGCGCTGTCGATGCGCTGGATCCGCGAAGCCGCGCGCAAGCGTTCGGAAAAGTCGATGGCTCAGCGCTTGGCTGGTGAGCTGCTCGAGGCCGCTGAAGGTCGCGGCGCTGCGATGAAGAAACGCGAAGAAGTTCATCGTATGGCAGAAGCGAACAAGGCGTTCTCGCATTTCCGCTTCTGATTGCGCCCCGTCGCAGAGCAGTCGGGCCCTGAAAAGGGCTCGACTGCTTTTCCAGAAGTACCGATTTTTTGTCCGCACCCGCTGCGGACTTTCGTTTAGGTAGAGGTTACTACCGTGGCACGCAAAACCCCGATCGAGCGGTACCGTAATATCGGTATCTCGGCTCATATTGACGCCGGCAAAACCACTACGACCGAGCGCATCCTGTTCTACACCGGTGTCAATCACAAGATCGGTGAGGTGCATGATGGCGCGGCCACCATGGACTGGATGGAGCAGGAGCAGGAGCGCGGCATCACGATTACGTCGGCGGCGACGACCTGTTTCTGGAAGGGCATGGACCTGTCTCTGCCCGAGCATCGCATCAACATCATCGACACCCCGGGGCACGTCGACTTCACGATTGAAGTGGAGCGCTCTATGCGCGTGCTCGATGGCGCGTGCATGGTTTACTGTGCTGTTGGTGGCGTTCAGCCGCAGTCGGAAACCGTTTGGCGTCAAGCCAACAAATATGGTGTTCCGCGTCTGGCCTTCGTTAACAAGATGGATCGCCAGGGCGCGGACTTCTTCAAGGTTCACGATCAGATGCGCACGCGTCTGAAGGCCAATCCGATTCCGATTCAGGTGCCGATCGGCGCGGAAGACAACTTCCGTGGCGTCGTTGACCTAGTCAAGATGAAGGCCATCTGGTGGGATGACGCTTCGCAAGGCATGAAGTTCGAGTACGGCGAGATCCCCGCCGAACTGGTTGCGAAGTGCAAAGAGTGGCGCGAGAAGATGGTCGAGGCTGCCGCCGAGGCATCGGAAGAACTGATGAACAAGTACCTTGAAGAGGGTGACTTGTCTGAGGCCGACTTGAAAGCCGCGCTGCGTGATCGCACCATCAAGGGCGAGATCGTCCCGATGTTGTGCGGCTCGGCGTTCAAGAACAAGGGTGTTCAGGCGATGCTCGATGCGGTCATCGACTACATGCCTTCGCCGGTCGACATCCCGCCGGTTGATGGCGAGAAGGAAGACGGTTCCGCCGATACCCGTCCGGCGTCCGATGATGCACCTTTCTCCGCGCTTGCATTCAAGCTGATGACCGATCCGTTTGTGGGTCAGCTGACCTTCTTCCGCGTCTATTCGGGCGTGGTGAAGTCGGGCGATACGATCTACAACCCGGTCAAGGGCAAGAAGGAACGCATCGGTCGTATCGTGCAGATGCACGCGAACAACCGTGAAGAAATCGAAGAAGTTCGCGCTGGCGACATCGCTGCTGCGATCGGTCTGAAGGAAGTAACCACGGGCGACACGCTCTCCGATCCGGAAAACGTGATCATGCTTGAGCGCATGGAATTCCCGGAGCCGGTCATTCACGTTGCCGTGGAGCCGAAGACCAAGGCTGACCAGGAAAAGATGGGTGTCGCTCTGAACCGCCTCGCGAAGGAAGATCCGTCCTTCCGCGTGCGCACGGACGAAGAGTCGGGTCAGACCATCATCTCCGGCATGGGCGAGCTTCACCTTGAGATCATCGTCGATCGCATGAAGCGCGAGTTCGGTGTCGAAGCGAACGTTGGTGCCCCGCAGGTTGCCTACCGCGAAACGATCCGAGGCACCGTCGAGAATGCCGAAGGCAAGTTCGTCAAGCAGTCTGGCGGTCGTGGTCAGTATGGTCACGTTGTGCTCAAGATCGAACCGAACGAACCGGGTAAGGGCTACGAATTTATTGACGCGATCAAGGGCGGTGTTGTGCCGCGCGAGTACATCCCTGCGGTGGACAAGGGGCTGCAGGAAACGCTGCCGAACGGCGTGCTGGCTGGCTTCCCGGTGGTTGACGTTAAGGTGACGCTGCACTTCGGTTCGTACCACGATGTGGATTCGAACGAAAACGCGTTTAAGATGGCCGCCTCGATGGCGTTCAAGGATGGTATGCGCAAGGCCAATCCGGTGTTGCTTGAGCCGATGATGTCGGTCGAAGTGGAAACACCGGAAGACTTCATGGGCAACGTCATGGGCGACCTCTCGGGTCGTCGTGGCATCGTCCAGGGCATGGACGACGTTGCGGGCATGAAGGTCATCAAGGCCGAAGTGCCGCTGGCCGAGATGTTTGGTTACTCGACCACGCTGCGCTCGCTGACCCAGGGTCGTGCGACGTACTCGATGGAGTTCAAGCACTACTCCGAAGCGCCGCGCAACGTCGCGGAAGCCATCATCAACAAGAAGTGATGCGTTGATCAATTAAGGACTAAAAAATGGCCAAGGAAAAATTCGAGCGGACGAAACCGCACGTGAACGTCGGGACCATCGGTCACGTTGACCATGGCAAGACCACGCTGACCGCAGCAATCACCACCGTGCTGGCAGCCAAGTTTGGCGGGCGTGTAGTAGCGGTAACACGCTGTTGAAATTTGCCGCTCCCCACCAGCCTGGCGGAGCGACATGAGAAAATAGCGCCAACGGCCGAAGACCAGCGAAGACGATGCGCGGA
>JAJZLD010000079.1 GCA_021803785.1 Pseudomonadota bacterium
GGTGTTGTGCGAAGCGGCCTGATTCCCACGCTCACGGTTGCCGAGAACCTGCTGCTCGACCATCTGCCGCGCCGTGCCGGCTTCATCCGCCGCGATGCGCTCAACCAGCAGGCCGCCGCACAGATGGCGGCGATCGGGCTGTCCGAGATCGACCCGCGTACGCCGGTTGGCGAACTGGGGGTCGGCCACCAGCAGATGGTGGAGATCGCCCGCAGCCTAGTTGGCGATTGCCGCATCCTGATCCTCGACGAGCCCACGGCGACACTGACCAGCCGCGAGATCGAACATCTCTTTCGCCAGATCGCGCTGCTCAAGGCGCGCGGCGTGGGCATCATCTACATCTCGCACCGGCTCGACGAAGTGCAGCAGATCGCAGACCGCGTGATGGTGCTGCGCGACGGCAAACATATCGATACCCAGCCGATGGCCGGCATGACGCAGGACGACATCGTGCGCCGCATGGTCGGCCGCGATGTGCGTGAAGAACTTGATCGCGCGCGCCGCCCTGCCGGCAGCATTGCGCTCGAAGTGCGCGGCCTGTCGCGCGGCAAGTTCGTCAAGGATGTGAGCTTCGACGTCGCCCACGGCGAAGTGCTCGGCATCGCCGGCCTGGTCGGCGCCGGGCGTACCGAACTACTGCGCCTGATCTATGGCGCAGACCGCGCCGACGCAGGCGAGATCCGCCTCAACGGCGAAGCGAAACCGCGCCCGGTGCGATCGCCCATGGAAGCGGTGCGCCACGGCATCGGCCTCGTCACCGAAGACCGCAAGGCTCAGGGCCTGATGCTGCCGCTGCCGATCCGCGTGAACGCCACGCTCGCGCGCATCGCAGATGTTGCGCATCGCGGCTGGCTCGACCGCGCCCGCGAACGCAGCACCGTCGAGCAACTACGCGAAACCCTGGGCGTGCGCTGCAACTCGATTGAACAAGCCGTCGGCGAACTCTCCGGCGGCAATCAGCAGAAAGTGGTGTTTGCGCGCTGGCTGCATCGCGACAGCGACGTGCTGCTGCTCGACGAACCCACGCGCGGCGTCGATATCGGCGCACGCGCCGACATCTACGCGCAGATGGATCGGCTCGCCGCCGCGGCCAAGGCGCTGGTGATGGTGTCGAGCGATCTGCGCGAACTGATGTCGGTGTGCGACCGCATCGCCGTGATGAGCGCCGGCCGCCTCGTGCGCGTGTTCGAACGCGGCGAGTGGTCGCAGCACGCACTGCTCGAAGCCGCCTTCAGCGGTTACAGCGGCGGCCATGCCAGCGCAACGACCGAAACCCCTACGGCCGCCGAACATGTCCACTGAGATGCCTGAGAAAACCATGTCCAACCCTGCATCCACGCCCGCCCTGTCGCTGCGCGGCAGCCTCGGCAACTACCTCGGCCTGGTCGTCGCACTGGTGCTGATGGTCGCGCTGTTTGGCTCGCTATCCGAGTACTTCTTCTCGGTCAGCACCTTCATCACGATCGCCAACGACATCCCTGCGATTGCCGTCACCGCTGTCGGCATGACTTTCGTGTTGATCATCGCCGGCATCGACCTGTCGGTCGGCTCGGTGATGGCGCTCGCCAGCGCCACCGCCGGCCTGGTGATGCTGCAATGGCACTGGGGCCTGTTCCCGGCGGTGCTGGTCGCCATGCTTACGGGGCTCGTCGCCGGCATGGCGAACGGGCTGATCTCGGTCGGCTGGCGCCTGCCTTCCTTCATCGTCACGCTCGGCATGCTGGAAGTGGCACGAGGTTCGGCCTACATCGCGACGAATTCGCGCACGCAGTACATCGGTAGCGCGATCGACTGGCTCAGCGCACCGCTGTTCGGCGGCGTGTCGCCGGCCTTCATCATTGCAGTGCTGATCGTGATCGCCGCGCAGATTGTGCTCACCCGAACGGTGTTCGGCCGCTACATGATCGGCATCGGCACCAACGAGGAAGCGATGCGCCTTGCAGGGGTAGATCCCCGCCCGGTCAAGATTGCCGTGTTCGCCATCGTCGGCACGCTCGCCGGCCTGGCCGGCATGTTCCAGGCCTCGCGCCTTGAAGCCGCCGACCCCAACGCCGGCATCGGTGCCGAACTGGTGGTGATCGCCTCGGTCGTGATCGGCGGCACCAGCCTGATGGGCGGGCGCGGTTCGGTCATCGCTACCTTCTTCGGCGTGCTGATCATCTCGGTGCTCGAGGCCGGCCTCGCGCAGGTCGGCGCCAGCGAGCCCACGAAGCGGATCATCACCGGCTGCGTCATCATCGCGGCCGTGGTGCTCGACATGGTGCGCGAACGACGCAACCGCCGCAGCGCCTGACAGACAGGATCCAGGGGAATGGCAACGATCAAGGATGTCGCGCAGCGTGCCGGGGTGTCGGTCACCACGGTATCGCACGTGCTCAACGCCACGCGCTTCGTCAGCGAGGATGCGCGCGAGCGCGTCGAAGCGGCGGTGCGCGAGCTGGCCTATGTGCCCAGCGCGGTGGCACGCAGCCTCAAGCACAATGCCACCCGCACGCTCGGCATGCTGATCCCCAACAACTCGAACCCCTACTTCGCCGAGATCATCCGCGGCGTCGAAGACTGCTGCTTCCAGGCCGGCTACAACCTGATCCTGTGTAACTCCGACGACCAGCCCGAGAAGCAGGCGAGCTACGTGCGGGTGCTGGCTGAAAAGCGCATCGACGGCCTCGTGCTGGTTTCCTCCGGCGTCGCGCCCAGCCTCGCTGCACAACTGCAAGCGCTGGCCCTGCCGGTTGTGCTCGTGGACCGCGAGGTACCGGGGCTGGACTGCGATCTGGTCGAAGTCGATCACACCGCCGGCGGCGAGATCGCCACCCGCCACCTGCTCGAACTCGGTCACCCGCAGGTCGTCTGCATCAGCGGCCCCGCCGGCCTCACGCCCAGCTCGCAACGGCGCGCCGGCTGGAAGCGCGCCCTCGCTGCAGCCGGTGTCGCACGCCGCGAGGGCGACCTGGTGCGCGGCGACTTCACCAGCCGCAGCGGCTACCTTGCGATGCAAGGGCTGATCGCACGCAAGACCCGGCCAAGCGCGGTGTTCGTGTGCAATGACGTGATGGCCATCGGCGCGCTGAGTGCCATCCACGAAGCAGGCCTGCGTGTCCCGGAAGACATCTCGGTCGTCGGCTTCGACGACATCGAACTCGCCGCCTACACGTTCCCGCCGCTGACCACCGTCGCGCAGCCCAAGCAAGCCATCGGCACCGGCACGGCGAAGCTGCTGCTCGAACGCATCGCGGGCGAGACCGGCGCACCGCGGCGCCTGATCCTTCAGCCGGAGTTGCGCGTGCGCAAGAGCACCACGCGATATCGGCCCAGTACCTGAAAGCCAAGCCATGCCCAGCTATCCACAGCACAGCCCGAACCGCCCGATCCTCGTCATCGGCAGCCTCAACATGGATCTGGTGATGCGCACCCCGCGCGTACCGCAGGGTGGCGAAACCCTGTTTGGCCACGACTTCGCGACGCTTCCGGGCGGCAAGGGCGCCAACCAGGCGCTGGCCTGCGCGCGTTTGGGCGGGCATGTCGCGATGGTGGGGCGAGTCGGCGACGACAACTTCGGCCAGGTTCTGAAGAGCGGGCTCGCCCGTGATGGCGTACATGTCAGCCAGGTCACCGTGACAGGCGGCGTTACTAGCGGCGTAGCAATGATCCTGGTCGAAGACATCGGCCAGAACCGTATCCTGATTTCGGCCGGCGCCAATGGCCAGCTCACCGCAGGGGACATCGACGGCGTTGCTGCGCAGATCGAACAGGCGGCGATGCTGGTTGTGCAACTCGAAGTGCCGCTGCCCGCGGTGCTCGCCGCAATCAAGCACGCACACGCGGCCGGCGTGCCCGTTCTGCTGAACCCCGCCCCCGCCGCCGCCTTGCCCGACACGCTGTGGCCCATGGTCGACCTGCTCGTGCCCAACGAAAATGAAGCCGCACTGCTCAGCGGCGTCGACGTGAAGGACACCGCCAGCGCCGCCGAAGCGGCCGCCGTGCTGCGCGCCCGCGGCGTTGGCACGGTGCTCATCACGCTCGGCGCGCAAGGCGTTCTGATCTGCGATGCACAAGGCGTGCGGCACCTGCCGGCTCAGAAGGTCAAAGCGGTCGATACCACCGCAGCCGGCGACACCTTTGTCGGCGGCCTTGCCGTCGGTCTCACCGAAGGCATGAGCCTCGACGACGCTGCGGCGCTCGGCCAGGCCGCGAGTGCCATCTGCGTCACGCGAATCGGCGCACAGCCCTCGATCCCGTGGCGATCCGAATTGACACTGACTGAAAGGGCCCGCTCATGAAACGCACCACGCTGCTGCACGCCGAACTGTCGGAAGTGATTGCTCGACTTGGCCACGGCGACATGCTGGTGATTGGCGATGCCGGACTGCCGATTCCCGACGGCCCGCGCCGCATCGACCTGGCGGTGAGCGCGAACCTGCCGCCCTTCATCGACGTGCTCAAGGCCGTGCTGAGCGAAATGCAGGTCGAATCGGCCGTGCTGGCCGAAGAGATCGTCGCGCGCAATCCCGCCGTCAATGCGGCAACATTGCAATTACTTGGCAGCACGCCGGTGGCGCGCATGTCGCATGAAGACTTCAAGGCGCTCAGCGCGCGCGCCCGCGCCATCGTCCGTACCGGCGAGTTCTCGCCCTACGCCAATGTGATCCTGCGCGCAGGCGTGGTGTTCTGACGCACCACCGCTGTTGAAGACCGACCGGATCGGCGATGATGCAGCCTTCCAGCATCACCGCGGACCCGCCCCTTGACGCGCCTGCTCCTGCATCGCCGCATCGCTGATCTGCCCGCCGCCGAGTGGGACGCACTCGCCGGCTCGCAGCCCTTCCTGCGCCACGCCTTTCTCGATGCATTCGAGGCCACCGGCTGTGTCGGCGAGAGCACCGGTTGGCAGCCGATGCACGCCGCACTGCGCGACGACGCGGGTGTGCTGCTCGCCGCGATGCCGCTGTATGTGAAGGCGCACTCCTACGGCGAATTCGTATTCGACTGGGCCTGGGCTGAGGCCTCGGAGCGCGCCGGCATCCGCTACTACCCGAAGGCGCTCGGCGCGATTCCGTTCTCGCCGGTGCCAGGCCTGCGCATCCTCGCGCGCGACAATGCGCACCGGGCAACGCTGCTCGCGGCGGTGATCAATGCATGCCGCAACACCGGGCTCAGCTCCCTGCATGTGCTGTTCGCCGACGACGCCACCCTCGCCGCCGGCGACGCGCTCGGCATGCACCGCCGCCATGCGGTGCAGTTCCACTGGCACAGTGCGGGCGAGCGGAGCTTCGACGATTTCCTTGCCCGCATGTCACACGACAAGCGCAAGAAGATCCGGCAGGAGCGACGCAAGGTCAGCGAAGCCGGTGTCCGTCTGCGCTGGCTTGAAGGGCGCGACATCGGCGAGGCCGACTGGGCCTTCTTCGTGCGCTGCTACGAAACCACCTACGCGCTGCACCGATCGACGCCCTACCTCACGCTCGACTTCTTCCTGCAGCTTGGCGAACGCTTGCCGGAAGCCTGCGTGCTGGTGATCGCTGAGCGCGCCGGAAACCCGATTGCCGCCAGCCTGATGCTGCGCGACGACGAAGCGCTTTACGGCCGCTACTGGGGCGCGCTCGAATACATACCCTGCCTGCACTTCGAAGCCTGCTACCACCAGGGCATCGAGTACGCCATCGCCCGCGGACTCAAACGCTTCGAGGGCGGCGCGCAAGGTGAGCACAAGCTCGCCCGCGGCATGGACCCTGTGCAGACCACGTCAGTGCACTGGCTGGCCGATCCGCGGCTGGATGCCGCGGTCGGCCGATACCTCGCACGCGAGCGCGAGGGCATCTCGCAGTATGTGGATGAGCTGGCCGAGCACCGACCGTTTCGCGACTGACGACCAACGCAATCGCTAAACGCGGAAGTTGCCGACGATCTGCCCGAGTTCGCCGGTCATGACCTCGATCTGAGTAATAACGGCCGATGTCCGCAGGATCTCGGCAATCGAGTCAACGACGCCCTTCATGGCCTCGCGAATCGAATCGATTTGCGCCAGCACGGTGGCGACTTGGCCGACACCGGTGTGCACCGCGGCGTGGGTTTCGCCCACGCGCAGCATGGCGTTCGCCGCATTCGTCCGCATGCCACCGACCATCTGGTCGATCTCGACCGTGGCCTTTCCTGACCATCACTGCTTCCGCAAAGCGAGCACTTTCAGTTTCCCGGCGTAATTCCGGTGCATATGTGAGCGATATCCCCGAAGGATGACTATGCTGAAGAGGAAACCAAGCAGGATAACGAGGATGCATGCATATGGCTGTCGCTCGGCGAAAGACGCCGCTCAAGGTAACGTCCTTGGGTTACTTCAATCATCGGAATTTCGGAGACGACCTGCTTCAGGCAACCATCGCGGGTTTGTTCATGCACCACGCGGTAAATTTTCATGCATGGACACCCAGTTTCCGGGCACTCAATGAGTCGGATCTGATTGTTGTGGGCGGCGGCAGCATCTGGCCGGACACCTCATTCTTCTCGCGTGAGCCGACCCTCTTTCAGCATGTCCGGGTGCCATTCGCGGTGATCGGTATTTCCGCCAGACGATCTGACTCCTTGATTGCTGCCCGCACACGCCGACTCGTCGAAGAATCGGTCTTTTTCCATGTACGCGACAACGACACCGTGCAAGAACTCGGGCGGCCAAGCAACGTCCGTTGCGGTGCAGACCTGTTTTGGTGGTCTGCGGACTTCCGTGCCCCCGCAGCACCGGAAGAGACGCGCCGCACAGTGGCATTGAACTTGCGCTCATGGAAAAAAATGACTTGGGCGCCAGAGGCAATGATGGATGTGCTTGTCCAACACGGCTACAAAGTCCTTCCGATGCCGCTTTACTTTGGCTCAACCGTTCACGACGCAGCCGGCGATATGGACGACGCCGCCTTGATGCGCGAATTGGGGCTATCTGTTCCCGTAGATCTTTGGGACGAAACCCCGCTTGCGCAATCGAGCATTGTTGTGTCCATGCGCTTTCACGGTTTGTTGCTCGGAATTCGCGCCGGGCGCCCCGTGATTGGATTTGACTACCATCCAAAGATACGAAGCCTGTTCAGCGACCTCGGCATCCCGGAGTTGCTCGTTCCACTCGACGACCCAATCGCTTTCCAAGCAACGCTTGCGTATGTCGAGGCGAATTACGATGAACTATTGGGCCGAATCAGCACCTACCGAGATCGCTGCATCCAGCAGGGAAGTAGTGACCGCAGCGCCTTCGTGCAGTGCATCAACGACCACTTCGATCGCGTCAGAGGACCCGGCCAATAACAAGCCAAACGATTGAAAGCAGACCGACTTGACCACTTGCACGGGCTACGCCCGGCTTGGTCAGAACACGCCAAGCCCCTTGAGCATCACCAGTACGATCAGCAACGGCGACACGAAACGCACCAGCACGAACAGCCCGCGTGCGACACCGCCGTTAGCCAACGCGCCACGGTTGCTCAACTCGGTCAGCCATTCCGTGCGGCCCCAGGACGTACCGACAAACAGTGCGATCAGAATACCGCCAAGCGGCAGCAGGATGTTCGACGACACATAGTCGAACAGATCGAAGGCATTCAAACCGAACAGTTTCCAATCGGCCGTCAGGCTGCCCGACAGCGCGGCAAGCGAGCCAAGCGCACCGATCGCGCCGATGCTGATCAGCGTGGCTTGCCAGCGGCGCAGCCGAAACCGCTCAGCCAGCACCGCAACCGGCACCTCGACGAGTGACAGCATCGCGCCAAGCGCTGCGAACGCGGTCAGCACGAAGAAGGCCAGCATGAAGAAGGCGCCACCGGGCATGCTTGCGAATACCGCCGGGATCGTAATGAACACCAGCGATGGCCCTGCCTCAGGCTTGAAACCGAATGCGAATACCGCGGGGAAGATCGCGATGCCGGCCAGCATCGATACCGTCAGGTCGGCCAGCATCACGCGGGCTGCGGTAAGCGGCACATTCTGCTCAGCGCGGAAATAGCTGCCGTAGGTAACCATCGTGCCCATGCCGACCGAAAGCTTAAAGAACGCAAGGCCCACGGCCACCAGCACCACTGCCGGCGTGATCTTCGAGAAATCGGGTTTGAATAAGAACGCGAGCCCTTCGCTGGCGCCGGGCAACATCAGCCCGCGAATGCCGATCACCACCAGCAGCAAAAACAGGATCGGCATCAGCCGCTTCGTCACGGCCTCGATGCCGCGCGACACTCCAAACGAAATGATCACGCCAACCATGACCAGCACCGTCCACTGCCACAGCAAGGCGCTCGCCGGATCACTGACGAGCCCGCCAAAGGCCGCCGACAATGTGGCCGGATCGGTGCTCAAAAGGCCGCCCGCTGCAGCCTTTGCCACATACGCGAAGACCCAACCGGCCACTTCGCTGTAGAAAGCCATGATTAACAGCGCCGCAATCACGCCGAGCACACCGATCAGGCCCCAGTGCTGGGTCGGCCGCAAACGCTGAAACGCGCTCACCGCGTCGCCGCGCGCTGCGCGGCCGATCGAAATCTCCGCAATCATCACCGGCAAGCCGACAAGCAGCGTCGCGAGCAGGTAGACCAACAGAAAACCCGCGCCGCCGTTGGCACCCGTCAGGTACGGGAACTTCCAGATATTGCCAAGACCGACGGCCGAGCCAAGGGTTGCGGCGAGCACGCCGAAGGTGGAACTGAAACCATCGCGAGAAGAGGACATGTCAGGCTGAGCGCCGAAAGGCGGTAACAATACAAAGCCGGTTAGGCTAACACCGCACGCCCGGTGGCAGATTGATCCAGCGCGGATACAGCTCAGGGCCGCGCAGCCCTGAGCGGGCAGCGCGGCCTTGCCATGCCCTCAGCGCGCTGCGGCGCGCGCTTCGTCGCGCAGGCTGCGACGCAGGATCTTGCCGACGTTGGTCTTCGGCAGTTCCTCACGGAACTCGACCTGGCTTGGCACCTTGTAGCCGGTGAGCCGCTCGCGGCAGAAGGCGATCAACTCGCGATCGGTCAAACCACCATGCCGTGCCACGACAAAGATCTTCACCGCCTCACCGGACTTTTCGTCGGGCACCCCAACGGCGGCCACCTCCAGCACATCGGGGTGGGCCGCAACCACATCCTCGATCTCGTTCGGATACACGTTGAAGCCGGACACCAGAATCATGTCCTTCTTGCGGTCGACGATGCGTAAGAAGCCCTTCTCGTCGGCGACCGCCACGTCGCCCGTGCAGAAGAAGCCGTCGGAAGTCATCACCTTGCTGGTTTCTTCCGGCCGCTGCCAGTAGCCGGCCATCACCTGCGGGCCGCGCACGCAGAGTTCGCCCGGCTGACCGAGCGGCACTTCCTGGCCCGCGTCGTCACGAATCGAGACTTCAGTCGAGGGTACCGGCAGGCCGATCGTGCCGTTGTATGCAGGCAGATCAAGCGGGTTGATCGTGACGGCGGGCGACGTCTCGGTGAGCCCGTACGCCTCCAGCAAGGGCTTGCCCGTCAGCTTCTGCCAGCGCTCGGCAACCGCCCGTTGCACCGCCATGCCACCGCCCAGCGTGAGCTTGAGCGAAGAGAAGTCCAGATCGCGGAAGTCGTCGTTATTCAGCAGCGCGTTGAAGAGCGTGTTCACCCCGGTGATCGCAGTGAAGCGATAGCGCGACAGTTCTTGCACGAAGCCCGGAATGTCCCGCGGATTGGTGATCAGCAGGTTGGCCGCGCCGATCCGCATGAAGGTGAGGCAGTTCGCCGTCAGCGAGAAGATGTGATAGAGCGGCAGCGCGGTGACGATCAGCTCTTCGCCCTCCTTCACCCAGGGCGCCAGCCAGGTGTAGGCCTGTTGCAGGTTCGCCACGATGTTGCCGTGCGTGAGGATGGCCCCCTTCGAGACCCCAGTGGTGCCGCCGGTGTATTGCAGGAAGGCGATATCGTCGCGCGTGCGGGAGACCGGCTGGAAGCCCTTCTCCATGCCGCGGCGCAGCGCCGGCTTGATCCGCACCGCACCGGGGATGAACCAGTGCGGCACCATCTTCTTCACATACTTGAGCGCCAGGTTGACGATGCCACCCTTGAGCCCCGGGAAGAGATCGCCCAAGCCTGTCACGATCACCTTCTCGACCGCGGTACCGGCAATCGCCTCCTGCACCGTGTGCGCGAAATTCTCCAGCACGACGATCGTGCGCGCGCCGGAATCCTTCAACTGGTGGTGCAACTCCCGCACGGTGTAGAGCGGGTTGCAATTGACGACCACGCCCCCCGCGCGCAGCGTACCGAATACCACCACCGGATACTGCAGGCAGTTGGGCATCATCACTGCAACGCGGTCCCCCGGTACCAGGCCCAGTTCGCCTTGCAGGTAGCCCGCAAACGATCGCGTCAGCAGATCAAGTTCGCGGTAGCTCATTCGCACGCCCATGTTGATGTAGGCGATCTTGTCGGCGAAGCGCACGACGCTCTGTTCGAATACCTCGACGACCGATGCGTAAGCATCGAGATCGACCTGTGCCGGCACCCCCGCCGGATAGCTCTTCAGCCAGATCGGCTCCATATCCCCTCCTCTTTTTTGCGTCTGATTTTTTGTTCGGGAGCCCGCTTGGCAGCGCGCCCCCGTTTAGCGCACACTCCCGCCCCACCATGAGCGACATCCATATCCGGCGCACCCATACCCTCACGCCCGAACAAGCCCGGGCGGCGGCCGAACGCGTCGCGGCCGACCTGAGGGATAAACATCAACTCGATTTCGAATGGCAGGGCGATACCCTGGTGTTCGAGCGCTCCGGAGTATCCGGCCAGCTCGAACTCGACGGCGATGCGGTCGAGATCCGCATGAAGCTCGGCTTTTTGCTCGCGATGTTCCGCGGCGCATTCGAAGCCGAGATCCACAAGTTCTTCGACGAAGAGTTCGGCTCCGCCTGAACGCGAAAACGGCGGCCCCCGCCGCCGTTCCACTGTCAGCCCTTCAGCGCCTTCACCAGCGCGATGTACTGATTCATCGCCTCGTCGCTGGGGGTACCCTTGAGCGCCGCCCACGCATCGAACTTCGCACGCCCCACCGGATCGGTAAAACCAGGGCGCTTCCCCTCGCAGTCCCCTTCGCTCGCCTGCTTGAAGAGCGAATAGAGCTTGAGCAGCGTCGCGTTGTCCGGGCGCTCCGTGAGCGTCTTGGAATCGGCCACGGCTGCTTCGAATAGCGCCTTCAGGTCGCTCATTGCGGTCTCCTTGAATTGTTGGATGCCTGATCAATACCGGGCGACGCCAGCGCGCCGCCGCCGTATTATTGCGCCCAAATACACTGAGGAGGAATCGATGGCGCGCGAGAAGATGTG
>JAJZLD010000080.1 GCA_021803785.1 Pseudomonadota bacterium
GTGAGACGGATACCGAATTTGTCGTTGACCACGACGACTTCGCCCTGCGCGATCAACGTGCCGTTGACCAGCACATCCATCGGTTCGCCCGCCAGCGCATCGAGTTCGACAACCGAGCCGTGGGCCAACTGCAGCAAGTTTCGGATCGAGAGTTTCGTGCGACCGAGTTCGACGGTGATCTGGACTGGGATGTCCAGAATCATGTCGAAGTCGTTCATCGACGTCGGTTTTTCACCTACGCCGAATTCCGGAAACGCGGCACGAGCGGGCTCTGGCGGTGGCGGTTCGGCCGTTGCCGCCTCCGCAAGCGCTTGCTCCTGCATTGCAGCTGCCCAGTCGTCTTCACTGATTTGTTCGTCTTCAGCCATCATGGCCTCCCAGTTTGGCCGCGATCAGGTTGATCTCGCGGTCTTCCGGCGGCACCAGCCGTTCGATTCGCACGGCGTGATAGCCGTTGCTGATGCCGTGTTTGCCCTCGAAAGCCGGTACGCCATCCACATGGCCTTGCACCAGCTCCGGTATGTCGATCGGAATGATGTCGCCTACTTTGAATTGCACGACGTCGCGGAGCCTGACCGTTGTTTTCGCGAGGTCTACCGTGAGTTCGAGCTCGATGCTCTGAATCTGCTTCGTCATCAGGCCAACCCAGCGCTTGTCTTGCGTGAGGTGGTCAGACTGCATCGTGCTGTAGAGCAGATCGCGGATCGGCTCCACGGTGGAGTAGGGCAGGCACAGGTGCATGTCTGCCTGCGTGCCGCCGAACTCCAGCGCGAAGTTCATCGATACCACGATCTCGCTTGGCGTCGCGATATTCGCGAACTGCGGGTTCATCTCCGAGCGGATGTACTCGAACTGGACGCTGAACACTGGCGCCCAGGCCTTTTCCATCTCGGTGAATACCACCTGCAACAAGCCTCGGATGATGCGCTGTTCGGTCGCAGTAAAATCGCGCCCCTCAACCCGGGTGTGGAAGCGTCCGTCGCCGCCGAACATGTTGTCCACCACGAGGAACACCAGGTTTGGATCGAACACGATCAGGCCGGTGCCGCGAAGCGGCTTCATCATGATCAGGTTCAGGTTGGTCGGCACCACCAGGTTGCGGACAAACTCGCTGTACTTCTGCACCTTGATCGGTCCCACCGATACTTCGGTGTTGCGGTGCATGTAGTTGAACAGCCCGATGCGCAGGTTGCGCGCAAAGCGCTCGTTGATGAGCTCCATCGTGGGCATGCGCCCACGAACAATCCGCTCCTGCGTCGCAAGGTTGTAGCTGCGTATGCCGCTGGTATCGTTGTCGTTCTGGTCGACTTCATCGGTTTCACCGGTGACGCCACGAAGTAGCGCATCGACCTCTTCCTGCGAGAGAAAGTCTTGAGCCATGGTCGAATCCCGGTCTGTCCCGTATTGCCCTTACTGGACGATGAAAGAAGTAAATAGCACGGACACGATCGGCCCGCCCTCGTCGTTGTCAGCGCCTTTTTTCTTCTTCTTGGGCGGCTCGTAGCCTAGCGAGGAGTTCGCCTCTGTACGGATCTCTGCGGCGAGGGCCTCGCGCCCTTCCGGGTTGGCGATCTCAGAAGCCTTCTTGCCCGACAGCAGCATCAGGATGCGATGGCGGATTTCGGGCATCAGCAGCTTGATCTGGTCGCCGGTGTGTGAGTCGGCTACGCGGAACGAGATCACGACCTGCAAGTACTGCTCGCCGTTTTCCGGCTGTAGGTTGACGACGAAGGGTTCGAGCGGCACGAACACCGGCGGCGCCTTCGGATCGGCATGGGCCGCGGGTTTTTCCTCGTCGGCTTGATCGTCTTCCCCTTCGGCCGCAGCCTTCTTCTTCTTGCCTAGCAGGAGAAAGGCGCCGCCTCCGGCAAGCGCGAGCCCCACCACCGCGGCGACGATGATGATCAGCATCTTCTTGCTCTTCTTAGGGGCGGCTTCGCCTTCGGCTGCAGGTTTGGCGGGCTTGCTGGACATTACAGGAATCCTTTTCGATCAGTCGGTGAGGCCTGACGGTACCTGAGTGTTTCCGGACTGAGGTACCGCTAGGGATGATTATTCCCTCTGTCTACGGCTGTCAAAGCGTCGAACTGAGGCCTTCCGTACCGGTAATTCAGGCAAACGTATCAACCATGCCGCGGCCTGACTGTGACCAGGCTGGGCGGGCCAAGCCTACAACATCTGCCGTGTCGTCCACTGCGACCTGGCGTGCGCTGCGTTGAATGCCTCCCCAACTGCGTTGTTCCTGCGACGGATCGTTGGTGCCGTTCGCACTCACGTTGACCTGGCCCAGGTTGAGTCCAGCGTCGGTCATCAATTCGCGCAGTCGTGGGATCGACTGTTCGATCGCCTCGCGTGCTGCTGGTGTAGCGGTGACGAAGTGCGCCGTGGTCTGGTCGCCGTTTACGTTGAGCGTAATTTCCACGCGGCCTAGGTGTGGCGGCGTGAGGATCAACTCCGCGCGGCCCAGCTCCTTGCCGGCCATCCAGACCATTCGGCTGCCCACGTCGTCTGCCCAGCCAGTTTGCGAAACCGGCGTGCGGACAGGGAACTGCGGGGCTTCGGTGCGTGCGGCCTCCGCAGTACGGTTGGCGAGCGTATCTGCCCACGGTGACATTGTCGGTGGCGTCGGGGCACTGGCCTGAGCCGCCGTATCCAGGACGACTGCCTTGGCTTGCGCGGCGTTGTTGCTTGATTCTGCGACAGCCGCTGCGATGGGTTGCTTGGCCGAATCGCCAAGCGTGGCAACGGCAGGGTTGGGCTTTTCTTCGCTTGCGCTCGTGGTCGTGCGATTGCTGACCTGACCCAAAAGGGCATTTACCGCAGCGGCCTTGTCCGATGTGTCAGCCGGGGTTTCGCCATGGCTGCCGTGCGCGGCAGGAACTGCCGCAGCCGGCAGCGCTTTGCCGTCCAGCGGAAAGAGACTGCCGTCGGGGCCGCTGTCAGGGCCGCCGTCGGGGCTGCCAGTTTGCACGGCTTGTGCGTCGCCTTGTGTGGGCAAGGTGGCTGCAGGCTTATCGGTGATGACTGGGCCCCCCAACGAAGCCAGCAATGCAGCGGCGATTTGCGCGAGTTGCGCCGGATCGTCGATGGCCGCCGTCGCCTCGGTGTCCGAGCGGTCGCCCGCCTTGTCGCGCTCTGCCTTCGGCGCCTTGGCCTTGGCGCCAACCAGTGCATTGGCGAAGCTCGCCGGCGTGCCCTTGTCGGTGCTTGATTCGGCGGCATTTGCCGGCTGATTCGCCTGCGCCGGCACGGTGTTGCTCACTGGGGCGGGCATCGGGCTTGGGCTCACGTTCATTGCTGGCATAGTCTGCTCCTCGGGGCGGTTGCCGCCCACTGTGTCAGCCAGCTTTCAGCAAGGCGCGTGCCAGCGGCTCAGATCGGGTCGACCGGCCCTTCCGGCGTGATCAAGTCGTCGCCCGGAGTACTGTCGGAATCGTCCTGGGCTGCTTCCTGTTGGGTTCGAAAGAGCTTGGCTGAATGCTCGTCGGTAATGCGTTGTTCGGCCCGCGATTCCTTGCGAAGGGCAACTGCTTGCTGGCGTGTGGCGAGGGTGTCAAAGGCCTTCTTGCGGTTGCGTTCATCCACCCAGGCTTGCTTGCCGGCCATGACCTGCTCGCGGGCGCGCGCGACGATCTGTTCTTGCTCGAATACCGCTTCGTCGAGCTTGGCAATGAAGGTGGAGTAGTTGCGCCAGGCTTCGGGCGAGATACCGGTCTGCGCGGCGGTGCGGAAGCGGTTGTGGTACTCCTCGCGGTACTGGACGAGGATTTCGAGCTTCTGCTCATGCGCCTGGCCGCTTGCCAGTAGCGCGCCAAGGCGCTTGGCCGCATCGTCCATGCGGCTCTGGGCAAGTTCGATCAGGGTTTGCAGTGCGTTGGACATGCGCGGGATACTTTGAAGCCGACGGGGCGCCGATTCTAAATATATACGCCGACAAGGTCGCGCGCGCAAAAGTACGCACCGGTTTGACCTGATCCGGCTATCACGGGCGATCAGGTTTCGACACCGAACAAGGTGTGCAGGGCAGCCAGGCTTTGCTCATAGCCGGCGCGCTCGTTGATGCCTTGCTGGAGGAAGGCTTCCAACTGCGGATAGGCGCGCACCGCCTCATCGAGCAGCACATCCGAGCCGGCTTGATAGGCACCGACGGCGATCAGGTCGCGCGAGCGCTGATAGCGCGAGAACAGTTGCTTGAAGCGCCGCACCAACTCGAAGTGCGAGGGCTTGATGAGGTTGTGCATCGCCCGCGAAATGGACTGCTCTATATCGATCGCGGGGTAGTGCCCTTGATCCGCTAGTGAGCGCGACAAGACAATGTGGCCGTCGAGGATCGCACGGGCCGAGTCGGCAATCGGATCCTGCTGGTCGTCCCCTTCGGCGAGCACGGTGTAGAAGGCCGTGATGGAGCCGCCGCCCTCGGGCCCATTCCCGGCGCGCTCGACCAACGCCGGCAGGCGCGCGAAAACCGATGGCGGGTAGCCGCGCGTCACCGGCGGTTCGCCAATGGCCAGCGCAATCTCGCGCTGCGCCATGGCGTAGCGGGTTAGGGAGTCCATGATGAGGAGCACTTGCTTGCCCTGATCGCGGAAGTGTTCCGCCACCGTGGTGGCATAGGCCGCCCCTTGCAGCCGCATCAGCGGGCTGGTGTCTGCTGGCGCGGCAACGACGACCGAGCGCGCGCGCCCCTCTGGCCCGAGGTTCTGTTCGATGAACTCCTTGACCTCGCGGCCCCGTTCGCCAATCAGCCCGACGACGATCACTTCGGCCTCGGTGTAGCGCGCCATCATGCCGATCAGCACCGATTTGCCAACGCCAGAGCCTGCGAACAGACCCATCCGCTGACCCCGCCCGATCGTCAGTAGCGCGTTGATGGCCCGAATTCCGACGTCCAGACTTGCCGCGATTGGCGCGCGGAGCAGCGGGTTGAACGGCCGGCTCTGCAGCGAGCGCGTGTGCTTGACTTCGAGCGGCCCGAGACCGTCGAGCGGCCGGCCTGCGCCATCGACGACGCGGCCGAGTAGTTCATCACCCACCGGCAGATGTTTCGCGCGGTCCGACGCGCGGCGCCGGGGTTCGACGCGTTCTGAGGTGCTCAGCTTGGGCTGTGCCGGATCGTTGGGTACCACTTGCGCGCCGGGCGCGAGGCCGAACACATCGTCGGTCGGCATCATGTACAGCTTGTCGCCCGTAAAGCCGACGACTTCGGCTTCCACCGACCCACCACCCGGAATCAGGATTCGGCAACCAGACCCAAGTGGGAGCTTCAGTCCCGAGGCTTCCATGACGAGGCCGTTGATCCGTGTCAGGCGGCCGGCGATCTGGTAGGGGGAGGCGACCGCTGCCATCTTGCGGCAGTCTTCCAGATAATCGCGCCAGGATTCGACGAGGCGCGACATCACTCATCCTCCCACGGATGTTCGCGCGAGAGGTTCTCGACCACCCGGCGCCAGCGTGTCGCGAGCGTTGCGTCGAGCAGTGTGCCTGCAACTTCGATGCGGCAACCTCCGCGCTCGACCGAGTCATCTTCCACGATGCGGTGACCCGCGTGGGCATGTTGTTCGCCGAGGTATTGCCTTACCAGTGCGTTGTCGGCCGGATTCACATGCAGCACCGCATGCTGCTGCGGCAACTGCGCCAGCGCTTCGCGAATCACGACCAGCAGGCTCTCGGGCCGGTGCTTGATCTGCTCCCGTACCACCAAACGCGCTACTTCAAGCGACAGCGCAAGGATTTCTGCGCCGATCGACTCGTCCAGATGATCCAGTGCGTCTTTGAACTGACCCAGCAACTGGTGCAGTTCAGCGGCCTCCAGCCGCCCGCGTGCGCTGCCTTCTTCGTAACCGATGTCGTAGCCGGCCTTGTAGGCTTCCTGATGAATCTGCTCGACCTCGTCGGCCGTCGGCAAGTGTACGCCGGGTGCGATCTCGATCGGGCCGGCGGGCTGCTCTGGCTCCGGTTCCACGATCGGCTCGGCGACGGGCTCTGATACTGGCGCCATGTCGATCGCTGGTTCGGGCTCGTCGAGAACCTGCGGCGCCGCAAAATCCTCGAACTGCACGCGGCGGTAGGCGCCGGCGGCCTGATTGGCGCGGATGACGCGTTCGTTTGGCATGGCTTATGCGGTTCTGCTTTAGACGAAGTCGTCGCCACCCTTGCCGCCAATGACGATCTGGCCTTCCTCGGCAAGGCGGCGGGCAATTTTGAGGATTTCCTTCTGCGAGGCTTCGACCTCCGAGAGACGAACCGGCCCCTTCGATTCTAGATCCTCGCGCAGCATTTCCGCCGCACGTTGCGACATATTCTTGAACACCTTCTCGCGCATCTCCGGGTTCGCACCCTTGAGTGCGATGACCAACTGATCGGATTGCACTTCGCGCAGGATCGTCTGGATGCCGCGGTCGTCGACATCCATCAGGTTATCGAAGACGAACATTTCGTCGAGGATGCGCTGGGCCAGATCAGGGTCGTACTCGCGCACGTTGTCGAGGATCGCGGTCTCGGCTGCGCTGCCAACAAAGTTGAGAATCTCCGCCGCATGGCGCACACCGCCGATCGACGTCTTCTTCAGCTGCGTCGAGCCTGACAGCACACGGGTGAGTGCTTCGTTCAGTTCCTTCAGCGCAGCCGGCTGCACGCCGTCGAGCGTTGCAATTCGCAGTAGTACGTCGTTGCGTTGGCGCTCGGAGAAGTGCTTGAGGATCTCGCCAGCGTGGTCGAATTCCAGGTGCACCAGGATCGTTGCGATGATCTGCGGGTGCTCGTTCTTGATCAGGTCAGCCGCAGTTGCCGCATCCATCCACTTGAGCGACTCGATACCCGCTGTGTCTGAGCCCTGCAGCACGCGTGAGAGCAGGTTGGCGGCGCGCTCGTCGCCGAGTGCCTTGGTCAGCATGATGCGGATCTTCTCGTCATCGGCCTGGACCGGCGAACTCTTCGCGGCGTAGATCGCCACCTCGTTGATCAAGTCCTCAATCACTTCGCGGCTTTGCGGCGTCAGCCGGGTCATTGCGAGCCCCAGCTTCTGTACCTCACGCGGCGACATGTGTTTGAGGATGTCTGCCGCCTCGTCAGGCCCCAGCGTGAGCAGGAGCAACGCAGCCTTGTTAATGCCCTCTTCAGCGTCGCTCATTCGGCTGGCTCCCCATCCATTCCTTCATCAGCGTTGCGATAACCTTCGGATTCTTGACCGCGATCTCGCGCACCTTCGCGATCTTGCGTTCGAAGCTCATGCGCGCAATCTCCTCCATCCGCACTTCCGGCGGCAGCAACTGGTCGTCCGGCACTTCACCATTTTCATTGAGGGTGACCACGACGCCTTCCTCCTCTTCCTCGCCGCCTTCTTCGCCTGCTTCGGCGCTTTCGGCGCCTTCGGCCGCCACCGGCGGCGCGACAGTACGGACCAGCGGCCGCAGCACGCGCAGCCACAGGAAGGCCGCAACCAGGCCCAACAGAAGCCAGCGTGCCAGATCCGGCACCATCGCCCGCAGTTCCGGATCCTTCCACCAGGGCACTTCGTCGCCCTTGCGCAGCGATTCGGTGAAGGGGGCATTGGCCACGTTGACCGTGTCGCCGCGTGTTTCGTTGTAACCGACAGCTTCACGCACGAGGTCGTTGACCTGCTTCATCTCGGCTTCAGATAGCGGCAGGGTGCGAACGTTGCCCTTTGCGTCGCGCTCACTGCGGTGGTTTACGACCACTGCGACCGAGAGGCGACGCACCTGGCCCAGCGCGCGCTTCGTGTGCTGCACCGTCTTATCGAGTTCGTAGTTTGTCGTCGAGTTTTTACTCGACGAAAGCGGCTGCGCCTGATTGGCGGCACCTGGTGTGCCGGGGGCGGCGGGTGTCGTGATCGGCGCAGTCGCCGGCACAGGCGGTTGGTTGCTCAGCGCGCCAGGTATGCCGGCGGGCGCCGGCTGCATCGTGGTGTTGTCTGAGAGCTGCTGGCTGCGGATCGCCTGGTTGGGGCCCGGGTTCGGCTTGTAGCTTTCCGCCGTCTGTTCCTGCTGATCGAAATCCACGTCCGCGGTGACCTGGGCGCGCAGGTTGGCCTGACCAACGATCGGTTCCAGGATGCTCTCGATACGGCGCACGAAGCGATCTTCCAGTTCGCGAACATACTTGATTTGCGTGGCATCAAGCCCACTCGGGTCGGCCTTGGTCGTCAGCAGGTTGCCGTTCTGATCGATGACGCTGACAGCCGAGGCGGTCAGTTGCGGCACCGATGCCGAAACCAGATTGACGATACCGGCGATCTGGCCGCTGTCCAGCGCGCGACCGGCATGCAGCGTGAGGACGACTGAGGCGGAGGGCTTCTGCTCATCACGCAGGAAGGCGGTCTGTTTTGGAATCGCCAGATGAACGCGCGCGCTCTGCACTGCATTGATCGAGCCGATCGTGCGGCTCAGCTCACCCTCGAGGGCGCGCTGGTAGTTAACCTGTTCGAGGAACTGTGAAATGCCGATGCGGTTGCCTTCCATCAGCTCAAAGCCAACCGAACCGCCTTTCGGCAGGCCCTGGCTGGCCATGCGCAGGCGCAATTCTGCCGCTTGCTGCGCCGGCACCAAGATCGCTGAACCGTTGTCAGTAACCTTGAAGGGCACGTTCTGCGCTTGCAGCGCCGCGATGATCGCGCCGCCGTCCTTCTCGGCCAGCCCGGAGAACAGTACGGCGTAGTTCGGTTGCTTGCTCCACAGCCACACGCCGGTGAGCAGTGCGATCGAAACGGCAATCGCCGCCGCGCCGGCAATTTTCTGGCGTGCGGTCAGGCGGTTGAAGTTGTCGCGGATCAGCTCAAGCGGCGATGTGGGCGGCGCGGGCTGGTCGGCAGTCAGTTCGGCTTCGGCCATGATCTTGACCTCTTGGGCGCAAAGGCCCTTTTCTGGATGGGTGCATTGTCTTGCCGCTGCGGCAAGTGCAAAGTCCGTTTAAGCGGCAGTTTTTGCCGCCTATTCGCCGCTTGTTGCCGGTCGCCTACCAGTAATCTGCAAGCAGGGCCGGAAAAAGGGTCCGAGTCGCTCATCCAGATCATGCAAGAGACGATCCAGCCACCGCTCGATGCCGCACAGCTCGCAGAGGCCTTCCGCCAGTTCTCGGAGGCCTCCGCACAGCTCACACAGGCCTATTCCGGCCTGGAACGCCAGGTTGAACGCCTGAACGAGCGTCTGACCGGGCTGCTCGCTGCGCTGCCTGCAGGCGTCGTGCTGCTTGATGCGCAGGGGCGCATCGAGCAGGTGAACGCAGCTGGCAGGGCGATGCTAGGAGACGGCCTGGTCGGGCAGGACTGGCAGGCGGTTTGCGACGCCTTGCTCACCCCGACCGAAGCGCCAGCCGAGTTCGAATGTGGCGCGGCAGATTCGCTGCGCCGGCTTGCACTGTCTCAAACCGCGGAAGACTCCGCCGGTGGCCGCATTGTGTTGCTGCACGATGTGACCGAGGCGTGGCTGATGCGTCGTAACGTCGCGCGGAACGAACGGTTGGCGGCAATGGGCGAGATGGTCGCCGCTCTGGCTCACCAGTTGCGTACACCGCTTGCGGCGGCTTTGTTGTATGCCGGCAATCTCGCCGAACCGAGCCTCGCGCCGGCCGATCGTGCGCGCTGCGCTGAACGTACGCTGGAGCGCTTGCGTCACCTGGAACGCCTGATTCGCGACATGCTCAGCTTCGCCCGTGGCGAGGCGCTCGGCACCGAAGACTTCGATGTGTGCGAACTGGTGGCCGAACTCGAACACACGATCGAACCCGTCGCCGCAAGGCGCGCCGTGCGTTTCACGAGCCGCTGTGCCTGCCCTGGCGTACGTTTCGCTGGGCATCGCAAGGACATCGCCGGGGCGCTGACCAACCTGCTTGAAAACGCCTTGCAGGCAGTGGGTGAGGGCGGACAGATCAACCTCCACGCCTCGACCGCCGATGGTCGCCTGCGTTTTGTCGTCGAGGACAATGGCCGCGGTATCGATGCCGCGCTCCAGGCGCGACTGTTTGAACCCTTCTTCACCACCCGCGCTGATGGCACCGGCCTGGGCTTGGCGATCGCTCGTGGCGTGGCGCGCGCGCACGGTGGCGATATCACACTACGATCGAATCCGGGAGAGGGCAGCACCTTCGTGCTCGATCTGCCTCTGCCAGTTCGGGAGGACGCCGCATGATAGAAACCCTGCACATCCTGGTGGTCGAGGATGACCCGGATATCCGCGACGCCGTCGCATTTACGCTGGAGACAGCGGGCCACACGGTCACTGCCGTGGGTGACGGCCCGGCGGCGCTGGCTGCGTTAGATCGCGTCGCGTTCAACCTCGTCGTCAGCGACCTGCGCATGCAACCAATGGATGGCTTGCAACTGCTCGATGCCATCCGTGCCGGACATCCGCAGCTACCGGTGATGCTGATGACCGCCTACGGCGACGTGGGTACAGCGGTCGCGGCGATGCGCGCGGGCGCCTGCGATTTCCTTCTCAAACCCTTCGAGCCTGCGGTGCTGCTCGATCAAGTGCGCCGCTACGCTACCGCGACGCCGGACGAGTCCGAAATGGTGGCCGAAGACCCGCGTACGCGCGATGTGCTGGCGTTGGCCGCGCGGGTGGCCGAGACCGATGCGACGGTGTTGCTCACCGGCGAGTCCGGCACCGGCAAGGAAGTCTTTGCGCGCTACATCCACCGTCACTCCCGCCGGGCCAATGGCCCATTCGTCGCGATCAACTGCGCCGCAATACCGGAAACGCTGCTCGAAGCCACATTATTTGGTTACGAGAAGGGCGCGTTTACTGGCGCGCAAACCTCGCAGGCGGGCAAGTTCGAGCAGGCCGATGGCGGCACGCTGCTGCTCGACGAAATCTCTGAAATGCCCTTGCCGCTGCAGGCCAAATTGCTGCGCGTACTGCAGGAACGCGAGGTTGAGCGCGTTGGCGGCAAAAAGCCGGTGTCGCTGGACATCCGCGTGCTAGCGACCAGCAACCGCGATATGCTGCGCGAAGTCCAGAGCGGCCGCTTCCGAGAAGATCTTTACTACCGCCTCAACGTCTTCCCGATCGCAATCCCGAGCTTGCGTGAGCGCCCGCGCGACGTGGTAGCGCTCGCAAACCATTTTCTGCATCGCCACGGCGAGCGAATCGGCAAGCTCGCACGCCTGTCGCCGGAGGCGGCGGCAATTCTTGCCGCATGGCATTGGCCGGGCAACGTTCGGGAGTTGGAAAACACATTGCAGCGGGCATACCGCGTTCCAGGATTCGGCACCGATGATCCTGTTC
>JAJZLD010000081.1 GCA_021803785.1 Pseudomonadota bacterium
CGAAGGCATCGACATCCTCGCCAAGAGCGCCGGCGCTGAAGTGCTGGCCATTGTGCGCGGAAAGCGGCGCGCACCCGATGCAGCCTTGTTCGCTGGGCGCGGCAAGGTGGAAGAGATTGGTGCAGCATGTCTGGAATACCAAGCCGATCTGGTGCTCTTCAATCACCAGCTATCCCCAGTTCAGCAGCGAAATCTCGAACGCGAGCTGCAATGTCGCGTTGTCGATCGCAATGCGTTGATCCTCGACATCTTCGCGTTGCGCGCCAAGAGTCACGAAGGTAAGTTGCAGGTCGAGCTGGCTCAGCTTGAGCATTTGGCAACGCGCCTAGTGCGGGGCTGGACTCACCTTGAGCGGCAGAAGGGTGGCATTGGCTTGCGTGGCCCGGGCGAAAAGCAGCTCGAAACCGACCGCCGTTTGCTCGGCGTGCGGGTCAAGGCGCTCAAGGAGCGCCTCGCCCAGGTTGAACGCCAGCGCAAGACACGTCGACGTGCAAGGGAACGGCGCGATATTCCGACGGTCTCCCTGGTTGGATACACGAACGCGGGCAAATCGACGCTGTTCAACGCGCTGGCTAAGGCGGGCGCCTATGCTGCGGACCAGCTGTTCGCGACCCTTGATACGACCTCTCGCAGGGTGTTTCTCGGGCGTGGTACCGTGGTGTTGTCTGATACGGTAGGTTTCATCCGCGACTTGCCGCACGCTCTGGTCGCAGCGTTTCACGCGACGTTGGAAGAGACCGCAAGTGCTGATCTCTTGCTGCATGTGGTGGACAGCGCCAGCGACGACCGTGAAGCTCAGATCGAGGTGGTTAATCGGGTGTTGCAGGAAATCGGCGCAGGTGATGTGCCGCAGATTCTCGTGCTGAACAAGATCGATGCGACTCTCGCGGCGCCCAAGGTTGAGCGGGACGCCTGTGGTAACATCGCCCGCGTTTTTGTCAGCGCTCAGACTGGCGCGGGCCTTGATGGCCTGCGCGAAGCGCTCGCCGAGTTGCTGCTCGGCGAGGACGTGCCCGCAGAGTCGGGCTGATCTCCAAGGACCATCCCTATGGTCATCACCGGAATTATCATGTCTCTCAACGACCCGCGCTGGGGCAACAACAATCAGGGTGGCGGCGACCGTGGCGGCAATCAAGGGCCGCCCGACCTGGAGGAGGTATGGCGAGATGTCAATCGCCGCCTGTCCGGTTTCTTTGGTCGCAAGGGTGGCGGCAGCGGCGACTCGGGCGGCAATTCGCCAAGCCCCGGCCAGATTGGTGGCGGCATCGGCCTGATCGTCGGCGTTGTCGCCGCGTTATGGCTCGCGAGCGGCTTCTATATCGTTGATGCGAGCCAGCGCGGCATCGTGCTGCGCTTTGGCAAGTTTATCCAGAGCACCGAACCGGGTTTGCGCTGGCGTTTGCCCTACCCGATCGAGACGCACGAACTGGTTAACCTGACTGGTGTGCGTACCGTCGAAATCGGCTATCGCGGCAGCGAGCGCAACAAGGTGTTGAATGAATCGCTGATGCTCACGGACGACGAAAACATCGTGAACATTCAGTTCGCGGTGCAGTACGTGTTGAAGGATCCGAAGGATTACCTGTTCAACAACCGTGAGCCGGATGCCAATGTTGTGCAGGCGGCAGAGTCCGCGATCCGCGAGATCGTCGGCAAGAGCAAGATGGATTTCGTGCTTTACGAGGGCCGTGAGCAGATTGCGACGAACGCCGCGACGCTGATGCAGGAAATCCTGGATCGCTATCAGGCCGGGATCATGATCTCCAAGGTGACGATGCAGAATGCACAGCCGCCCGAGCAGGTGCAGGCGGCGTTCGATGACGCGGTGAAGGCTGGGCAGGATCGCGAGCGTCAAAAAAACGAAGGTCAAGCCTACTTCAACGACGTCGTGCCAAAGGCCAAGGGTACGGCATCGCGCCTGTTCGAAGAGGCGGCGGGCTACCAGGCTCGCGTGATTGCAAACGCCGAAGGCGATGCATCGCGCTTCAAGAGCATCGTCGCCGAGTATGCGAAGGCGCCGGAAGTGACGCGCCAGCGCATGTACCTCGACACCATGCAGCAGATCTTTGCCAACACCACCAAGGTAATGGTCGATGCCAAGGGCAATGGCAATCTGCTCTATCTGCCGCTCGACAAACTGATGCAGGCGACCGCTCAGGGCTCAAGCGCGCCGGCGGCCGTGCCGGACGTCGCCGCGACCCCGAGTCGTCCGGCGAGCATGGCTGGCTCGGATCCGGTGGCGCCGCCGAAGGCCGATGTGCCGGTGCCTGCCGATTATCGTAGTCGCGAAGCCATGCGCTCGCGCGAAAGGGGAGAGCGCTGATGCGCGAACGTTTGCCTTTGCTCGCGGGACTTGCTCTCGCGATCATCGCGGTGCTGTCGCTCACCGTCTTTACGGTGGATCAGCGCCAGTACGCTATCGTCTTCCAACTCGGCGAGATCCGCCGTGTCGCCAATGAGCCGGGTTTGTTCTTCAAGGTGCCGCTGGTGCAAAACGTGCGCTACTTCGACAAGCGCATCCTGACGTTTGAGACCAGCGATCCCGAACGTTTCATTACCAGCGAAAAGAAGAACGTGCTGGTTGATCTGTTCGTGAAGTGGCGCATCGTTGATCCAAAGGCCTACTACACCGCTGTTGGCGGCGATGAAACGCGCGCTCGTACCCGACTTGAGCAGACCGTGAATGCTGGTCTGCGCGAAGAGTTCGGCAAGCGCACCGTACATGAAGTCGTCTCCGGCGAACGCGAGCGCATCATGAACGAGATGCGCAGCAAGGCCGACCTCGATGCGCGTAAGATCGGCGTGCAGGTGGTGGATGTTCGCCTCAAGCGTGTCGAGTTACCGACCGAGGTTAGTGCGGCGGTCTTCAGTCGGATGGAAGCGGAGCGCAAGCGCGTGGCAAACGAGTTGCGCTCGCAAGGTGCAGCCGAGGCCGAGAAGATTCGCGCCGACGCTGATCGCCAGCGCGAAGTGATCATCGCCGAGGCCTACCGCGACGCGCAGAAGGTCAAGGGCGAGGGTGACGCAAAGGCGGCCGCGATCTACGCGGAAGCCTTCAATCGGAACCCCGAGTTCTATAGCTTCTACCGCAGTCTGGAAGCTTACCGCCAGAGCTTCAAGAACCGCAGCGATGTGCTGGTCGTCGATCCGAGTTCGGAGTTCTTCAAGTACTACCGCGGAGCCGGCAGCAACAAGGGCGGCGCCGGCAAGTAGGCCATGTTTGATACCCTGTTCATGGCCTTCGCGCTGATGTTGGTGCTCGAAGGCCTGCTGCCCTTTCTGGCGCCCGGTGTATGGCGCAAAGTCTTTCTGCAGGTTGCCAGCCTCGCAGACGGCCAAATCCGATTCATCGGGCTGAC
This sequence comes from Pseudomonadota bacterium, assembly GCA_021803785.1. GTDB lineage: Bacteria > Pseudomonadota > Gammaproteobacteria > Burkholderiales > Rhodocyclaceae > Niveibacterium. The sequence goes on from JAJZLD010000081.1 coordinate 3,360, forward strand.
CTCAATGCTGGTTGGCCTGATTCTCCTGATCCTTTCGCACTGATACTCATGTCGTCGCCGCGCTGGGCTTTGCCCGACCATATTGAAGACGCATTGCCACTTGAGGCCGCTCGCCTTGAGGCGATGCGCCGCCGCCTGCTCGACGAGTTCCGGCTCCACGGCTACCAGTTGGTAATGCCGCCGCTGATCGAGTACGTCGAATCGCTGCTTTCCGGTACCGGCAAGGAGATGGGCGAGCACACGTTCCGCATGGCCGATCCGTTCACCGGTCGAGTTCTCGGGTTGCGCGCCGATATCACGCCACAGGTCACGCGGATCGATGCGCATCTGTTGAATCGGCACGGTGTGACGCGTCTTTGCTATGCCGCGAGTGTCGTGCGGACGACCCCGCGCTCGCTTCTGGCGAGCCGTCAACCGATGCAGCTTGGCGTCGAAATCTATGGCCATGCCGGCATCGATGCTGATATCGAGGTCATCCGCATGTTGGCGCGAACCCTTGATGTCGCTGGCGTAAAGGCTTCGCGCATCGACCTCGGTCACATCGGGCTGTTCCGTGCGCTCGCGGAACTCGCCGGGCTGAGCGCAGAGCAGGAGCGTGAGCTGTTCGCTGTGCTGCAGGCGAAGGATGTGCCGACGCTGGAGGCGATCACGGCCAGCATGCCGGCCGAAGCTGCTGCCGCCTTGCGGCAATTGCCGGTGCTGTACGGTGATGTCAGTGTGCTTGCACGCGCCGCCGCGGTGTTGCCCGCAGTGCCGGCGGTGCAGGCTGCTTTGGCGGATCTGCGCGCAGTTGCTGAGACATTGCCGGATCTCCCCTTGTCATTCGATCTCGCGGATTTGCGCGGCTACGACTATCACAGCGGGCTGGTGTTTGCGGCTTTTTGTGGTACATCGCCAGCTGCCGTGGCTTTCGGTGGCCGCTACGACGAGGTGGGGCGCGCTTTTGGACGTGCGCGTCCGGCGACGGGATTCAGCGTTAATGATCTGCGTGATCTGATCGACGCGGATTTCGATGCCGTGTTGCCCGGTGCGGTGCTGGCGCCGGCCAGCGACGATCCGTTGCTCGCGCAGGCGGTTGCCGCGCTACGCGCCGCTGGTGAGATCGTTACGCGTGCGCTGCCGGGGCATGAGGGCACCTGGCGCGAAGCCGGATGTGATCGGGAATTGGTTCTGCAGGGCGGCCGTTGGGTGGTCGTCCCGCTTCAGGGAGATTGAGCATGGCAAGAAACGTTGTCGTCGTCGGCACCCAGTGGGGTGACGAGGGCAAAGGCAAGGTCGTCGACTGGTTGACCGATCACGCGCAGGGTGTTGTACGTTTCCAGGGCGGTCACAATGCCGGCCACACGCTGGTGATCAAGGGGCAGAAGTATGCGTTGAACCTCATCCCGTCGGGCATCATGCGTGACGGCGTACGCTGCTATATCGGCAATGGCGTGGTTGTCAATGCCGAACATTTGCTGTACGAGATTGACAAGCTGGAAGCCGGTGGCATTGAAGTTCGCTCGCGCCTGATGGTCAGCGAAGGCTGCCCGTTGATCCTGCCGTATCACCAGAAGCTGGATCACGCACGCGAAGCTCGTCGCGGCGAAGCCAAGATTGGCACGACCGGTAAGGGCATCGGGCCGACCTACGAAGACAAGGTTGCCCGCCGCGCGCTGCGCGTGCTGGATCTGTTCTATCCGGACCTCTTCGCCGAGAAGCTGCGTGAAAACCTCGATTATCACAACTTCGTGCTGACCAAGTATTTTGGCGCCGAAGCGGTCGACTTCCAGCAAACTTACGACGCCTCGATGGCCAACGCAGCGCGGGTGCTTCCGCTCGTGGGCGATGTGTCGGCTGCGCTGCATGCGGTCAACCGCCGCGGCGAGAACCTGCTGTTTGAAGGCGCGCAGGGCACGCTGCTGGACGTTGATCACGGCACCTATCCGTACGTGACGTCGAGCAACTGTGTGGCTGGCGCAGCGTCGCCCGGTTCAGGTGTTGGCCCGAACATGCTGCACTACATCCTGGGCATCACTAAGGCATACACGACCCGGGTCGGTGCTGGTCCGTTCCCGAGCGAGTTGCCGATTGAGGAAGAGGGTTGCATTGGCCATCATCTGTCGACGGTTGGCCACGAGCGCGGCACCGTCACTGGGCGCGTGCGCCGTTGCGGTTGGTTCGATGCGGCTTTGCTCAAGCGCTCGATTCAGATCAACGGTGTCTCGGGTCTTTGCATTACCAAGCTCGATGTGCTTGATGGCATTGAGGAACTGCAGCTGTGTGCGGGTTATCGACTCGACGGCAAGATCATCGACCTGTTGCCGATCGGCGCCGATCGCGTTGCGCGCTGCGAACCGATCTACGAGACAATGCCTGGTTGGAACGAGCCGACGGTGGGGGTGAAGTCCTACGACGCTCTGCCGGCGAATGCGCGCGCCTACCTGCGCCGCATCGAAGAGCTTTGCGGCGTGCCTGTCGACATGATCTCGACGGGCCCTGATCGCGAAGAGACGATCGTTTTGCGCCACCCGTTCAAAGGCTGAGCGCAGGCAGTAACAGATGAGGTCTGGCTGCGATGAGTGGCCAGACCTCTTGATGAAATGGCGAAACCGCCACACCTAAGGCGAAACGGAAACGCGTGCAGGGCGAGCAAAAAAATAATGCCAGCTACAAGAGCTGGCATTATTTGCGAAATTCTTGGTGCCCAGGAGAGGACTCGAACCTCCACACCTTGCGGCACTAGTACCTGAAACTAGCGCGTCTACCAATTTCGCCACCTGGGCATTCGCTGCTTCGCAGCGAGAACAGAAGTATAAACGAAGGAATTGAATTGTCAACAACACCCAAGAAAAATATGCGCTCACGCAAGGCAACCATGAGTGACCTACCCGATACTGCCGCTGAATCTATGCTCGCAGCCGAACCGAAGAAGCGCGTGAGCAAGAAGGTCGCTGGCCCTGCGCTCTCGAAGATTCGGCGTGCAGATCCGTTTCTCGAACGGGAACTGCAGAAATACGAATACCCGCTGCCGAGCCGCGAGTACATTCTGCAGATACTGACCGATCGCGGCGTACCAATGACCGGCGAAGATCTCGCCGATGCGCTCGACATCACGCCTGAGGAGTCTGATGTGTTTGCGCGCCGCCTCGGGGCGATGGAGCGCGACGGTCAGATGATGCGCAACCGTCGTGGCGCGTACATCCTGCCTGACAAGGCGGATCTGATTCGCGGCCGCGTTGAAGGCCACCCCGATGGATTTGGCTTCCTGAAGCCGGAAGAGGGGGGCGACGACCTCTTCCTCGGCCCGCGCGAGATGAAGGCGGTGCTGCATGGAGACCGTGCGCTGGTGCGGGTCACCGGAGCGGACTGGAAGGGGCGTCGCGAAGCCAAGATCGTTGAAGTGCTCGAGCGTGCGAACAAGCGCTTGGTGGGTCGCGTCGTTGTTGAACACGGCGTGCACTACGTTGTGCCAGAGAACCGGCGAATCAACCAGGAGATCCTGCTCGCGCGTGAGGGGCGTACCAAGCTTCCCGTCGCTGGTCAGGTCGTGACCGTCGAGCTCGTGCAACAACCGACCAAGAGTAGCCAGCCCATAGGCAAAGTGGTCGAGGTGCTGGGTGCGTACGCCGACCCGGGCATGGAAATCGAGATCGCCCTGCGCAAGTACGATCTGCCGTTTGAGTTCTCGAAGGCTGCCAAAGCGCAGACCGCGCGGATTCCTGATACGGTGCGCGAGAGTGACCTGGGTGGTGGCCGCGAGGACTTGCGCGCAATGCCGCTGGTGACGATCGACGGAGAGACCGCAAAGGACTTCGATGACGCGGTGTTCGCCGAGCCGGTTGGCAAGGGCTGGCGTCTGGTCGTCGCGATCGCCGATGTAAGCCACTATGTCACCGAGGGCAGTGCGCTCGATAAGGATGCCTACGAGCGCGGCAATTCGGTGTACTTCCCACGCAGGGTCATTCCGATGCTGCCGGAGAAGCTCTCGAACGGCTTGTGCTCGCTGAATCCCAATGTCGATCGCCTGTGCATGGTCTGCGACATGGCGATTTCGGTGACCGGCAAGATTCAGCGCTATCGCTTCTACCCTGCTGTCATGCATTCGAAGGCGCGTCTGACCTACACGAAGGTTGCCGCCGCACTGTATGACAAGGATGAGGCAACGCGTGCAGAACTCGCGCCCTTGTTGCCGCATCTGGAGTCGCTCGACGCGGTGTTCCGGATCCTGCTCAAGGCGCGCGCACGGCGCGGTGCGATCGATTTCGAGACGACTGAGACGCGCATGGTGTTCAACGATCAGGGCAAGATCGAGAAGATCGTGCCGGAGACGCGCAATGACGCGCATCGCCTGATCGAGGAGTGCATGCTCGCAGCCAACGTTTGTGCCTCCGAATACCTGGAGTTCAACGAACAGCCGGCGCTGTACCGGATTCACGAAGGGCCGAAGCCCGAGAAGCTTGAAAAGCTGCGGACCTTCCTCGGCGAATTCGGGTTGGACCTTGGCGGCGGCGACGACCCTGCCGCATCTGATTTTGCGCGCCTGATCGACCGCATCAGGACGCGGCCGGATCGCCAGCTGCTGCAGACGGTGATGCTGCGTTCGCTGCGCCAGGCGATGTACAGCCCGGACAACGTGGGCCACTTCGGGCTTGCGTACGACGCTTACACCCACTTCACATCGCCGATTCGTCGCTACCCCGATCTGCTGGTGCATCGCGCCATTAAGGCAGTGATCGCGCGCCAACAGCCGCGCAAGAAGAGCAAGGCGGCGGAGGCGCTTGCCGCGCTGGATCTTGATGAAATCGGTGCGCATTGCTCGGCAACCGAGCGTCGTGCGGACGAAGCCACGCGCGATGTCGAGGCCTGGCTCAAGTGTTTCTTCATGCAAGACCGGATCGGCGAGCAATTCGAAGGCAGCGTTTCTGCCGCTGTTCCGTTCGGCATCTTCGTGGCGCTTGACGATGTGTTCATCGAAGGCTTGGTGCACATCTCGGATCTGGGTGCCGACTATTTCCACTTCGACGATGCGCGCCACGAACTGGTGGGCGAGCGCACCGGGCAGCGTTTCCGTCTGTCCGATCGCGTGAAGGTGCAACTGGTGCGCGTGGATCTCGAAAGTCGCAAGATCGACTTCCGCCTGGTCGAGGCCACGCCGTCGGCAACCGCACGTCGCGGCAAGACTGCGCGCGACGCCGCGCGTGGCGATGCACGCGAGAAGCCGGTCGTGGCCTCGCTGGACGATGACGAAGGTGAGTTCGTGAGCTGGCGTGAGCTTCAGGGTGTGAAGGCGGGCGCCAAGGTGCCAGGCGCCGGAACAGGCCGCCGCAAGACGGCAGGGTCGGCACGCGAACGCAGTGGCCCGCTACCGGCGAGCGCGAAGAAAGCAGGTAGCAAGCCAGCGAAGAAAGCTGGCGCCGCGCCGCGTAAGGCAACCGGCGGGAAGCCCGCACCGACAGGCAAGAAGCCGGCGCCCAAGGGGGGTCCGCGCAGGAAGGGAGGCCGTCGTGGCTGAAACGCGTTACATCCATGGTTTTCACGCGATTGGCGCCAAGCTGCGGCACGACCCGGAATCGGTGCTCGAAATCTACTTGGACGCCAAGCGCGCCGATGCAAGGGCGAAGGACCTTGTGGCACGCGCCGAGCTGGCGGGCGTGCGGCTGCATCCGGTGGACGGGCCGCGGCTGGATGGCATGGCGGGTACCCACCGCCACCAGGGTGTTGTCGCAAAGATCGACGCGCGGCAGCGCGCGCTGAAAGTCGACGATGTCCTCGAAGGCCTGACGGAACCGGCCCTGCTGCTGGTGCTCGATGGGGTGACTGATCCGCACAACCTTGGCGCTGCGTTGCGTGTGGCAGACGGCGCTGGAGCGCATGCGGTGATTGCACCGAAGGACCGCTCGGTCGGGCTCAACGCCACGGCGATGAAGGTTGCCAGCGGCGCTGCAGACACCGTGCCCTACATCACCGTGACCAACCTGGCCCGCACGCTGCGCGAGTTGCAGGATGCTGGCGTGTGGTGTGTCGGCGCCGCGGGCGAGGCGGAGAAGGATCTCTACGCCATCGACCAGCGTGGATCGCTCGCCTGGGTGCTGGGGGCTGAGGGTGATGGGCTGCGTCGACTCACGCGAGAAACCTGCGACGAGTTGGCGAAGATACCGATGTACGGCTCGGTCGAGAGCCTCAACGTCTCGGTTGCCAGCGGAATCTGCCTGTTTGAGGCGAGGCGGCAGCGCACGCGCAGCGCCTAACGCGATTGCTCGGCGGTTCGCCCTCTGCGCAACGCCGAGTGCCGGCTGCGCAAGGGCTGCGGCGACCTCGCGTGGTCAGACGGCGCATTGCCGTGCAGATGTCCGCTTTCGCCGTGTTATGATTCGGCGTGGCGGGTCTCCTCGCATTGCAGCGTGGGAATCTGGTCAGGTCCGGAAGGAAGCAGCCATAACCGCTCCCTGCAAGTGCCGGGGGTCAGGCTCGCCACCCTGAATACGAGAAGGGCGCCGAAGATAACTTCGGCGCCCTTTGCTTTTTCAGCGCGGTGCATGCTTACGTCGCGATGCCGACATGCTTGCCGATACCGTGCGCGGGTGAACTGATTGTGTGGATGCGCGGGTCGAGATGCGGCGTTCGGCCTGCTTCGATCGCGCTAGCGCCCTGCATGGCCAGAACCGTTACACCGCCCATGAAGATGGCGAGCCCAAGGCTGCGGCGCGCGCGGCGCAGGGTGTGGCTGCAAGTGATTTGGTTCATGGTGGCCTCCCGTTGCTCTGTTGGTGTTGCTCAGTGTGGGCGTTGGGTTTTGCTAGGGCCAATTGATTGAAGCAACCATTGTCATCAGGTTTGCCTATCGATCGGCTACGCCGCACCGCTCGCGGGGCCCCTCCGGCCCTCTGATAGAATCCTCCTCATGAGTTACTTGGTGCTGGCGCGCAAATGGCGCCCAAAAAGCTTCGACACCCTCGTCGGGCAGGAGCATGTGGTGCGCGCGCTGACGCATGCGTTGGCTACTGGCCGCCTGCACCACGCCTGGCTCTTTACCGGCACGCGGGGGGTCGGCAAGACGACGATCTCGCGCATCCTCGCCAAGGCCTTGAACTGTGAGACCGGGGTGACGGCGACCCCGTGCGGCGTGTGTTCGGCCTGCCAGGAAATCGATGCCGGGCGCTTTGTCGATTACGTCGAGATGGATGCCGCGAGCAACCGTGGCGTGGACGACATGGCCTCGCTGCTGGACAAGGCGGCTTATGCGCCGACCCGCGGTCGCTACAAGGTCTACATGATCGACGAAGTGCACCAGCTCACCGGGCATGCGTTCAACGCGATGCTCAAGACGCTGGAAGAGCCGCCCGCGCACATGAAGTTCATCCTCGCGACCACCGATCCGCAGAAGATTCCGGTAACCGTGCTGTCGCGCTGCCTTCAGTTCAATCTGAAGCAAATGCCGCCGGGGCACATCGTCGATCACCTGTCGCGCATCCTCGAGCAGGAGAACGTGCCTTTCGAGGCTGGCGCACTGCGCCACCTTGCGCGCGGCGCGAACGGCTCGATGCGTGATGCGCTGTCATTGCTTGACCAAGCGATCGCGCATGGTGCGGGCCGTGTTGAAGAGCAGGGCGTGCGCGACATGCTGGGCTCGGTTGGCGAGGATCAGCTCTACGCGCTTGTGGAAGGCCTTGCGGCACAAGACCTTCCGGCGATGCTGGCGGTGGCCGACGAGATGCAGGCACGCAGCCTCAGTTTTGAAGCCGCATTGCAGGCGTTTGCCAGTCTCCTCCATCGTCTTGCGCTGACCCAGTTCGCGCCGCAGGCCATCACGGATCTGCAGGAGCGTGCGCAGCTTGAAGCCTTGGCCGCGCTTCGGTAGACTC
>JAJZLD010000082.1 GCA_021803785.1 Pseudomonadota bacterium
CGCACCAGGGGAAGGCGTCGCGCCTGTTGCGCGAATACGCGGAAAGGATCGGCCTCGGGCCCGCCTTCACGATCCATGATCGCGAAGACTCCGGCGATCTGATGAATCTGGTGCGGCATGAGCAGGGCCTTTCGGCGAAGGAAAAGCGCTTCCCGACCAAGCAGACCTGCCTCGCGATCTACTCCCGCGTGGTGAATACCGGGGCTCCGCTGGCCGATGTGCTGCGCGACGCCTTCCCCTGGTGCGCGATGTGGGAAGACGATCTGAAGAAGCTGTTTGGCGCTTACGTCGCAGCCAAGCAGCGGCAGAACGTACTCGACTACGACGATCTGCTGCTCTACTGGGCGCACATGGCGGCGGAGCCAACGCTCGCCGCCGAGCTTGGCCAGCGCTTTGCGCATGTGCTGGTGGATGAGTATCAGGACACCAACCGGCTGCAGGCCTCTATCCTGCGCGCGCTCAAACCGGATGGTCGTGGCCTTACGGTGGTCGGGGACGATGCGCAGTCCATCTACGCCTTCCGTGGCGCAACGGTGCGCAACATCCTCGACTTCCCCGGCGAGTTTGCGCAGCCAGCGACGGTGGTGACGCTGGAGCGTAACTACCGCTCGACACAGCCGATCCTTGCTGCGTCGAACGCGGTGATCGGGCTCGCCGCCGAGCGCTTCACGAAGAACCTGTGGAGCGAGCGCAGCGCAACCCAGCGCCCGCAGCTGGTCACCGTGCGCGACGAGGCGGACCAGGCGCGCTACGTGGCCGCCCAGGTGCTGGCGCGTCGCGAAGAAGGCGTGGCATTGAAGAAGCAGGCGGTGCTGTTCCGCGCCGCGCATCACAGTGCGCCGCTCGAGATCGAGCTCACGCGCCGCAACATCCCGTTCGTGAAGTTCGGCGGCCTCAAGTTCCTCGAAGCGGCGCATGTGAAGGACATGCTGGCGGTGCTGCGCTGGGCCGAGAACCCGCGCGACCGCGTCGCGGGCTTTCGCGCCGTACAACTGATGCCGGGCATCGGCCCGAAGAGCGCGGCACGCATCGTCGATCTGGTTGAGGCGGCGAACGACCCGGTGGCGGCGCTGGCGGATTTCGCACCACCCTCGTCGGCGGGCGAGGCCTGGGCGGCGCTCCCCACGCTGCTGGGCGACCTGCGCTTGCGCGCCGCCTGGCCGGCCGATCTCGAACGTGTGCGCCGCTGGTATGCGCCGCACCTGGAGCGCAAGTACGAGGACGCTGCGATCCGCGAGGCCGATCTGCTGCAGATGGAGCGCATCGCTGCGAGCTACCCGAATCGCGAACGTTTCCTGACCGAACTGACGCTCGATCCGCCGGACGCGACCAGCGACGAATCCGGCGTACCGCTGCTTGACGAGGATTACCTGATCCTGTCGACGATCCATTCGGCGAAGGGGCAGGAGTGGGAGTCGGTCTATCTCCTCAACACGGTGGACGGCTGCATTCCGTCAGACCTAGCGACCGGCAGCAGCGCAGAGATCGAAGAGGAACGTCGCCTGCTCTACGTGGCGATGACGCGCGCGAAGGACGCGCTCCATCTGCTCACGCCGCAGCGCTTCTACGTGACGCAGCAGAGCGGTGGCGGTGACCGTCATGTGTATGCGCAGCGCACCCGCTTCATCCCGCCCTCGGTGCTGGAGCACTTCGAGCAGGCCGTGTGGCCAGTGGCCGGAAGCAATGCGGCGGGGGCTATTACGCCGCCGCCGCAAGCGGTGGTCGATATCGCCGCGAAGCTACGCGGCATGTGGGGTTAGGGTTTTGCGGCTGATCCGCAGCGAGGGCTCGGCGTCGCCAGCCGAGACGCTGCTGGCCACCTGCGGGTCGCCGCCCAGTTGCAGCAAGCCCAGCGCATGGGCAATGAACACGGCTTCGGACACCACGATGACGAGAGGCAACGCGAGTGCCAGCGCAAGCCGCACGCCGGCGTTCTGCAGCAGCGGCATCCGGATCTAGCCGAGCGACAGCGCGATCAGCGTTGCCAGCCACGCGTGCCCGTGGCGCTGCTGCCGCAGCCCGGCGTGCGAGCGGCTGCGGGTGGAAGTGCGGATGGCGAGAACTGGCGCTGCGCGGAATTCGCGCTCAGTTCGCCGGCGCCGGAAACCCAGTCTGAAAACCTCGTTTGCGTGCTTGCGTCAAAGCCTCGGCGAGTAAGCACGGCGCGCAGGCGCTGTGCGGGTTCTGGGGAGCGACGGGCGTCGCCGGTGTTGGGCCGCGGGCTGCGGCAATGCTGCGTGTATTGACCCCCAAACCGTGGGCGGCCGGATAGGGCCGCGTGTCACGAAAAGCTCAGCGCAGTGCCTCTGGGTGCGTGGCGCGGGTCTCCGGCGTTACGCGTGGGAACTCGAGCGTGAACGTGGTGCCGCTGCCGGGCGTGCTGGCGACATCGATGGTGCCAGCCAGCACTTCCTGCACGATGTTGCGCACGATGTAGAGGCCCAGGCCGCTGCCGCCGGTGCCGAGGCGGGTGGTAAAGAAGGGCTCGAAGATGCGCTCCATCACGGCAGCACTCATGCCCACGCCGTTGTCGCTCACGCTCAGCTGCAGTCGGTCGTCGGCAAGCGGCGACACGACCAGATGAATTTCGCCGCGTTCGCGGCCTTCGAAGGCGTGGGTCAGCGCGTTGAGCACAAGGTTGTCGACCACCTGTGCGATCGCGCCCGGGAAACTGTCCATTACAAGGCCCTTGGGCACGCGTGCATCAAGGCTTACGCCACGGCGCGCGAGCGTCGGGCTGAGCAGGCCGACGATGTCGCCGAGTTTGACGTTCAGATCGAATGTCAGGCGACGGTCGCTCGATTGATCGACAGCCACTTCCTTGAATTTGCTGATCGTGCCGGCCGCGCGATCGAGGCCGCGCCGCAGCAGATGCACCGCTTCGCGCACGTAGGCCGTGAAGTCGCTCAGGTCGGCTCGGCGGATCTTCCCCTCGGCCACTGCTGCGTCGAATCGTTCGATTTCTTCGTTCAATGCACTTGCGGCCATCACGCAGTTGCCGATCGGCGTATTGAGTTCATGCGCCACACCGGCCACCAGGCTGCCGAGCGAGGCGAGGCGCTCGGCCCGCAGCAGGTCTTTCTGTGCGTGGCGCAGGCGTTCCTCCGCCTGCCGTTGGCGCGTGATGTTCCGCCCCACGCCGCGATAGCCAAGGAAGCGCGCGCGGGCGTCGTACTGCGGCGCGCCGGACAGCACCAGGTAGCGCAGCTGCAAATCGTCCGCGGTGAGCCGCAGTACTTCCTCGGAGAACACCTCGCGGCGCTGCATGGCGGCTTCAATGGCGCGGGCGTGGGTGGCTTCGTCGGCATGCAAGGGGAGCGCGGACACCACGCGGCCGAGCCAGCGTGTCGTATCGATGCCGGACGCTGCGAGATCCTTGCCTACGATTTCGCTGAAACGCAGTTCTGCATCCATCTGCCAGTAGCAGTCGGACGACAACTCGGTCAGCTCGCGGAAGCGCGCTTCCTTGTCCCGCAGCGCACCGATCAGCGGTTGAACGATGCGGCGGAGCGCCCAGCCCGCAACGAGCACAATGCCCAGCACGACCGGCAGGATCCGGTGCCACTGGCGGCGCACCGGTTCGTAGAATTCTTCCGCATCCATCGTGACCAGCATTGCGAGGCCGTTGCCGGCGATACCCATGGCCATACCCACCGGCCCGATCGGGCCATACACCAGCGTGACCGGGCGGCCCTGCTCGTCCTGGCTGAAAAGCGGATCCCATGTAGGGCTGGTGTGACCTGCCAGCGCAGCTTCCACCGACGCTGTCATCTTCGCGCCCGGTCGTGGCGTGCGCAGGGCCTCGCCGCCGCCCGAGAGGAAGCAGCGGATGCGCTGGGCGTTCTCGCCGCATAGCGCCATCACGCCGGTGCGGCCGAGATCGTAGGTGTCGCTGACCAGTTGTTCCCAGGCGGGCACCGACTGCTCGATCAGCAACTCGCCGACGACACCCTCGCCGAGCAGCTCAAGCTGCAGGCGCATTAGGGCGAACGGCACGCCGTGTTCCCACTTCACTTCAAGCAGAACCTTGTCGCGCGTGTCGCTCCAGATGGCGTCTGCGGATGACAGCGTGCCCCGTTCGGCGAGTACTTCGCCGCGCTTGCCGCGTGCGCTGAACGCCCGCACCACCCGGAATGGCAACTGCTCCTGAATGCGCTGGAACAGCTGCCGCCGGATCTTCTCGTCCGCACTGCGTTGTGCCTGTAAGGCGAGGCGGCCGATCTCCTGATCCTTCCGCAGCGCGTTGGCGTCGTAGAACTGCTTTTCGGTCGCGAAGAAGAAGACCTGCTCGCGGTTTTGCGCCGTCATGCGTTGCTGCTGGTAGAGCGAGCGTTCGATTTGGGTCTTCAGCGCTACCAGCGTGACCAGTGTGGTCACGAACGCCACCGCGATCAGAAAACCAACGCCGATGCGCGCCACGCGAACGTCCTCGCTGTGCGCGGTGGGGCGATGCGCACGGCAGTGGGCGAACAGCCGCAAGCCGAGCAGCAGCAACCCAATTGATACGGCCGGCGGCGGCGAAGCAAGGGTCACCAGGCCGTAGATCAGGGGCAGCGACAGTGATGTCCAGATCAGCGCGGCGAGCGCCGTCGCGCAGATCGCCCACGCCAGCGCCTCGGCCATGCCGCGTGTGATGCGGTCGGCGCGCAGGCTCAGCCCGATATAGCCGGCCGCCCAGATCAGGATCAGGGCGCCGAAGGCTGCCGGTGTATCGGCTGGCCACAGCGCGGCAATACCGCCCGCTTCGGGCGCGCGAACCCCGCCCAACAGCGGCAGGCCGACCAGCACGGCGATCAGTCCGATCAGGGCGAGTAGCGGTTGCCGACGCTCGCCGCCGACTCGCAGCGTAAGGGTGACCAGCAGCGCAATGCCGCCCGCAACCGGATGCAGCCAATCTTCGCTGGCGGCTGGTCGAGCCACGGCGCCGCTGGTGCTCAAGAGCGCCAGCGCGCCGTAAGCGATCAGCAGCAGCGCGGTCGGCACATGGGATTTCTTCATTGTCCGTTCTGGTGGCGTCGTCGCTGCGGGGCCAAGCCTCGTGTGGGTGAGGGGTGGCGAAGTGCCGCCCTCCGGGTTCCGACATCCGATGCCTATGTGACGGCCGGCGCGGCGCCGACTTGAGCGCCGCATACGAATTTCACAATTTCAGCGCTGCTGCGTTGGGCTCGAACGCGCACACAAAAAGGCCGGGCGTTTCAGGCCAAAACTTGTGTTGCAGCGCCCGCCGAGCGCTGCGGGTCTCCATCGTTTAAGTACCGACTGCTGCACCGCTTGGCGGGGCAGCCTGCGTTTGCGACCCGGCCATCCGTCGACGCGGCCCTGACCGTCGTTGCGGGCGACGGCAAGGGTATGCCCCATCGCCATTCGCCCTGAACCTTTGACGCGTTCATCCTGGGGGGCGGGATCGTCGCCCCAGGTATTTTCAAGAATTCGACTTGAAAAGGGGGGAGGCCGCACCTATTATTAGCACTCGTCAGGGGTGAGTGCTAACAGCATGGCGCGTAAGCGCACCCCGCCGCTACCGTTTTTTCGGGGCCGGTTCGCCGGCCCGATTCATTGAACGTACTACGTACGAGGAGTGACCTGATGAAGATCCGTCCTTTGCACGACCGTGTGATCGTCAAGCGCATCGAAGCCGAGCGCACCACCGCATCCGGCATCGTGATCCCAGATTCCGCAGGCGAGAAGCCGGACCAAGGCGAAGTCCTCGCAGTTGGCCCTGGCAAGTTCCTGGACAACGGTGAAGTGCGCAAGGTTGATCTGAAGGTTGGCGACCGCGTGCTGTTCGGCAAGTACGCCGGCCAGACCGTCAAGGTCGATGGCCAGGAAGTCCTGGTCATGCGTGAAGAAGACATCCTGGGCGTGGTCGAGGCCTGAGCCTCCCGTTCCCCGGTCTGAAATTCCAGAGTATTCAGGAGCTACACAATGCCCGCTAAGCAAGTTCTGTTCGGCGACGACGCACGCGTCAAGATCGTCAATGGCGTCAACATCCTGGCCAACGCGGTCAAGGTCACCCTCGGTCCGAAGGGTCGCAACGTGGTGCTGGAGCGCTCGTTCGGCGCCCCCACCGTGACCAAGGACGGCGTCTCCGTCGCCAAGGAAATCGAGCTGAAGGACAAGTTTGAGAACATGGGCGCGCAGATGGTCAAGGAAGTTGCTTCCAAGACCTCCGACAACGCCGGTGACGGCACCACCACCGCAACCGTGCTGGCCCAGGCCATCGTTCGCGAAGGCATGAAGCTGGTCGTGTCGGGCCACAACCCGATGGATCTCAAGCGCGGCATCGACAAGGCTGTCGCTGCCCTGGTTGCCGAAGTGAAGAAGGCTGCCAAGCCGACCACCACCTCGAAGGAAATCGCCCAGGTCGGTTCGATCTCGGCCAACTCCGACAGCTCGATCGGCGAGATCATCGCCAGCGCGATGGACAAGGTTGGCAAGGCCGGCGTGATCACTGTCGAAGACGGCAAGTCGCTCGAAAATGAGCTGGATGTCGTTGAAGGCATGCAGTTCGACCGCGGCTACCTGTCGCCGTACTTCATCAACAACCAGGAGCGTCAGATCGCCGCTCTGGACAACCCCTACGTGCTGCTGTTCGACAAGAAGATCTCGAACATCCGCGACCTGCTGCCGGTGCTGGAGCAAGTGGCGAAAGCCGGCCGTCCGCTGCTGATCATTGCTGAAGACGTCGAAGGCGAAGCCCTCGCGACCCTTGTGGTGAACAACATCCGCGGCATCCTGAAGACCGTTGCCGTCAAGGCCCCGGGCTTCGGCGACCGTCGCAAGGCCATGCTCGAAGACATCGCCATCCTGACCGGCGGCACGGTGATCTCCGAGGAAGTTGGCCTGACGCTCGAGAAGGCTACCCTGGCTGACCTGGGCCAAGCCAAGCGCATCGAAGTCGAGAAGGAAAACACCACCATCATCGACGGCAACGGCAAGGCCGAAGCGATCCAGGCTCGTGTGGCCCAGATCGACGCCCTGATCGAAACCGCGACCAGCGACTACGACAAGGAAAAGCTGCAAGAGCGCAAGGCCAAGCTGGCCGGCGGTGTTGCGGTGATCAAGGTCGGCGCTGCCACCGAAGTCGAAATGAAGGAAAAGAAGGCCCGCGTCGAAGACGCGCTGCACGCAACCCGTGCCGCCGTTGAAGAAGGCGTGGTTGCCGGTGGTGGCGTTGCCCTGCTGCGCGCCCGCGCTGCGGTGGGAGACATCAAGGGCGACAACGCCGACCAGGACGCCGGTATCAAGATCGTGCTGCGCGCGATCGAAGAGCCGCTGCGCCAGATCGTTGCAAACGCCGGCGACGAGCCGTCGGTCGTGATCGCCAAGGTGCTGGAAGGTTCGGGCAACTACGGCTATAACGCTGCGAACGGCACCTACGGTGACCTGGTTGAGCTGGGCGTGCTGGATCCGGCCAAGGTGACCCGTACCGCGCTGCAGAACGCCGCTTCGGTCGCTTCGCTGATCCTGACCACCGATGCGATGGTTGCCGAGCTGCCGGAAGACAAGCCGGCCGGCGGCATGCCTGGCGGCATGGGCGGCATGGGCGGCATGGACATGGGCATGTAATTGCCCCGGTTCATCCGAACGGCTGAATGAAGAAACCCCGCTCCGGCGGGGTTTCTTTTTTTGGGGCACCGTTTGAGACGGGCTCAGGCGGGTGGTGCGAGCAGCTGATCGAGTTCGGCTTGCACGGCAGTCGCCACCACTTCACCTTTGGACTTGCGCGCGGCGGCGAGGAATTGGTCGCGGATCGCAGCGTAGTCGGCGAGCGTTTCGGCCTTCTCGACCTGCAGTTGCAGCATGAAACCGCGCAGCCCCAGCGTTTCGCGGATATGCAGGTTGAAATAGGCGTACAGCGCGCGGCGCTGCGCCTGCTCGTCGGCGGGCCCAGCCTGCGCCACAGCTTCACCGGTTGCGGCGGGGATTTCGGTGTCGGGCGCGTCGAGCGCAGCTTCGATTGCCGCAGGCGGGGTGTTGGCCTCAGACCCGCTACCTGCGATTAGCCCGTGGCCGATCAGTTCGCGGAAGCTCTCCTCGGTGACGCCAATTGTTTGCAGCGTATCGAGCAGTTCGCCTGCACGGTGTTTGCCATCGATCAGCACGAGCAGGGAGCGCACGCGTGGATGCAGGCGAATCTGACGCGCGGAGATCTCCTGCGCGCCCGCCTCAGTCTTGAAGAAGACGGTATCTCTCATGTTGTCTCTCTCACTGGCGCACATCGTTGTATGCGCCTCTTTCTTTTCTTACTGTGCTTGCTTCTGCGGCCTGGCGCAATGCCGCGCCGCGACCGCATCGAAGCGGCTTAACGCGGTGTTGTTGCAAGAATGCGACAAATACAATCCGCTGGCGTATGGCGGTCATGATCGGTGAAGGGTATGCGGTTTGCAAATCTCACGTTTATTAAACCTTGCGCGACAAGGCTTTGGTGTCTGTGAGAGCTGCTCGAACAGAGTGCCGTGGGGCGCCCGCCGCAATTTGCCTCTTGATTTGCAGACAAGCAACAGTAATATCGATACCGGCTGCCCTCACGTGGCCAAACATTCCTGAGGCCCCGTGCGTTTCGTGCGGGGTTTTTTTTCTCCCTTCCGGCACCCGCAGGTGCTGTGACGCCTCAAGGGATGCGGGTGCTAAACTGCCGTCCGCGGCGCGCTGGCGTCTTGCCAGTGCGGCTCCCGGGGCGTCCCATGAGAATCCTGCTCGCTGAAGACGACGAGATCATTGCCGATGCGCTGATTCGCGCGCTCAAACGCGGAGGCTTCGCGGTTGATCATGTGCCAACCGGCAGCGAGGCCGATGCCGCGCTTGCCAGCCAGGCGTATGACTTGGTGGTGCTTGACCTGGGCCTGCCAAAACTTCCGGGCATCGAAGTGCTCAAGCGCCTGCGGGCGCGAAAATCCACCACGCCGGTTCTGATTCTCACCGCACAGGATGCGATCGAAGAGCGCGTGCGCGGGCTCGATGCTGGTGCTGACGACTACATGACCAAGCCCTTCGCGCTGCCCGAGCTCGAAGCGCGCGCGCGTGCGCTGACGCGGCGGGGCACCGGGCAGGGGCGCTGCATCACGCTCGGGGCGCTGTCCTACGACCAGGCGGACCGCGTCGTGATGGTGAGTGGCCAGGTTGTGGAGCTCTCCGCGCGCGAGATCGGCGTGCTCGAAACGCTGTTGCTGCGCGCCGGGCGCCTGGTGAGCAAGGAGCAGTTGGTCGACCATCTGTGCGGATGGGGCGAGGAGGTCTCGCACAACGCGATCGAGGTCTACGTTCATCGCCTGCGCAAGAAGCTGGAGCCGTCGGGCCTGAAGATCGCCACGGTGCGCGGGCTCGGTTACTGCCTTGAAAAGCCGGATGCGGCTACCTAGATGGCCCGGCTCCGCGTCGTCCAAGGGCGGCGCGGGAGGGCGACGCCCGCCGTATTCCCTGTTCGGCGAGATCCTCGACTGGATGCTCGCGCCGCTGCTGTTCCTGTGGCCAATCTCGATCATCGCCACCCACCATGTCGCGCAGGGCATCGCGGACAGCCCCTATGATCGGGCCCTGGAAGCGAATGTCGCCGCCATTGCAAGGCTGATGCAGGTCGATGCAATGGGGCGGGTGACGGTGAACTTCCCGGCGCCGGCGCGCGCACTGCTGCGTGCCGACGAAGAAGACGCGATCTACTACCAGGTGATCGGCCCGCGCGGCGAGCTGGTCGTGGGGGATGTCGAACTGCCGCCGCCACCACCTGAACCGGCGGCGGACGACGAACACCCCTCGCGCGCCATTCATTTCGCCGACATTGAAATTGCAGGCGAGGATGTGCGCATCGCGCGCCGCCGCTTTCTGCTGCCGGACGGCAAGGGCGAGGCGATCGTGCAGGTCGCTGAAACGCGCAACAAGCGCGAGGCGCTCGCCTCACGCATCGTTACCGGTGTGCTGTTGCCGCAGTTTCTTGTGATTCCGGCGACGGTGGTGCTGGTGTGGCTGGGCCTCACGCGCGGGATTGCGCCGCTCAACCGGCTGCAGGCGCTGATCCGCCGGCGCCGCCCGGCCGACCTTTCGCCGATCGAGCCTGCAAGCGTGCCGGAGGAAGTGCGGCCCTTGATCATCGCGTTCAACGACATGATGCAGCGGCTGGACGAAAACCTGCAGGCTCAGCAACGCTTTGTGGCGGACGCGGCACACCAGATGCGCACGCCGCTTGCCGGGCTGAAGATGCAGACCGAACTGGCCTTGTCCGAACACGACCCCGAGGCGCTGCGCGACTCACTGCAACGCATTCACACCGGTGCAGAGCGTGCGGCGCACCTGATCAACCAGTTGCTTGCGCTGGCCCGCGCCGAGGCGAGTTCGCACGGCCGCAGTGGCCTCGAGCGGATCGACCTGGAGCAGCTGGTGCGCGAAGTGGCCACCGAGTTCGTGCCACGCGCCCTGCACAAGGGCGTCGATCTGGGCGTCGAGACGACCGGCTGGCCGCTTGCGGTGGACGGTATGCCGGTGTTGCTGCGCGAGATGCTAAAGAACCTGATCGACAACGCGATCAAATACACGCCGCGGGGTGGCCATGTCACGGTGTTCTCGGCCTACGATGCAGCGCGCCCGCGTGTTGCGCTGCTCGGGGTGCAGGACGATGGTGTTGGCATCCCGGAGGAGGATCGCGAGCGCGTTTTCGAGCGCTTCTACCGCGTGTTGGGCAGCGGCGTGGAAGGCAGCGGCTTAGGGCTGCCGATTGTGCGCGAGATTGCCGATCTGCACGCCGCGACGATTCGCCTCGAACGTGGCCCGGGCGGCGTCGGTACCCGATTCCTGATTGAATTCCCACGCGCCGGCGAACCTGTTGGGTTGCGTCCGCAATCCATGGGCGAATGACCTCCGTTCTGCCGAAGCCCGCACCAGCGCTCGTTTTTTGGTGCATTGCAGCGTAAGTCGCCCGTAAGTCAGCCCTCCTAGCCTGCGTCCGTCGTACATCCGTCTGGAAAGACGGGGCGACTGCAGCACCAACCCAATTGGAGGAGACATGGCACAAGTTGGCAGCATGGCTATCGAGCCGCAGGCTCGCGGCATCACTGCCGAGGAACGCAAGGTGATCTTTGCGTCATCCCTCGGCACGGTGTTCGAGTGGTACGACTTCTATCTCTACGGTTCGCTGGCGGCCATCATCG
>JAJZLD010000083.1 GCA_021803785.1 Pseudomonadota bacterium
CGCTCTTGGCCGCCGCTGCTGCGGGCGCGGTTTGCGTTGCGGTATCGACAAGATCCATCACCTTTTCAATTTCGGCCAGAGGCGGCAGCTCGGTGAGGCTGCGCAGGCCAAGTTCATCCAGGAAGCGTCGCGTGGTAGCGTACAGGCCCGGGCGCCCCGGGGTGTCGCGATGGCCGACAACATCGATCCATCCGCGCGATTCCAGCGTTTTCAACACGTTCGGAGAGACGGTAACGCCGCGAATATCTTCAATATCGCCTCGCGTGACCGGCTGACGGTAGGCGATGATCGCCAGGGTCTCCAGAACAGCACGCGAATATTTCGGCGGTTTCTGTTCACGCAACCGATCGAGGTAGGGCTGGTACTCCGCACGAGTACGGAAACGCCATCCGGTCGACAGTTGGGCCAGTTCGGCGCCGCGATCACTCCAGCGCTCACGCAGGGTTTCGAGCAGGCGGCGAATCAGATCCGCATCCAACTGCTCATCGAAGAGCCTGCGCAGCTCAGCCATTGCAAGCGGCTCGGCGGCTGCCAGGAGGGCAGCTTCCAGCACACGCAAGGCAAATTCGAAGTCTATCGAATCTTCGGCTTGCACCGGAATGCCTGCTTCAATCGGCATCCGAGGTGTTAAGTCTGACATAAATCGGCTCCAGCGGTGCAACCTGGCTGACAACAACCAGGCGCTCCTTCACCAGTTCCAGCACGGCAAGGAAGCTGACAACCAGCATCGGCACGCCCGCCGTCAAATCGAACAACTCGACGAAGGGTTGGAATTGGCCTCCGCCGAGCTGGCGCAGGATGGTGGTCATCCGTTCGCGAACCGAGAGTTCCTCACGCTGAATCGTGTGATGACGGGTCAGCCTCGCCTTGCGCATGAGACCCAGCCAGGCGACCTGCAGATCGTGCAGGCTCACTTCAGGCAAACGTTCCGCCACCTTCTCGGCCACCCACACGGTGACCCATTCGTAATCGCGCTCCACCCGCGGCAACGCATCGAGTCGGGCACCGGCGATCTTCATCTGCTCGTATTCGAGCAGCCGGCGCACAAGTTCGGCACGCGGGTCGGCCTCCTCCACCTCAGCCTGGGCGGGCCGCGGCAGCAGCATGCGGGACTTGATCTCGAGCAGCATCGCGGCCATCAGCAAATACTCGGCCGCAAGCTCAAGGTTGCTGCGGCGCATGGCCTCGACGTACTTCAGGTACTGCGCCGTCAGTGGCGCCATCGGAATGTCGAGGACGTTGATGTTCGCTTTGCGGATCAGATAGAGCAGCAAGTCGAGCGGCCCCTCGAAGGCTTCGAGGAACACCTGCAGCGCATCCGGCGGAATGTAGAGATCCTTCGGCAGCTCGAACAGCGATTCGCCGTAGATCCGCGCCAGCGCCGGGGGCAGCGGCTCCTCGTGCGGGCGCAGGTCGAGCATCGGCGTCTCGACTTCGCTCACCGGGCGTCACCTATCGTCCGATTGCAGCGAACAGCACGCCCCTTCATGAGCCGGTCAATAACAAGA
The DNA here is from genome assembly GCA_021803785.1 of Pseudomonadota bacterium. Lineage (GTDB taxonomy): Bacteria > Pseudomonadota > Gammaproteobacteria > Burkholderiales > Rhodocyclaceae > Niveibacterium. The sequence goes on from JAJZLD010000083.1 coordinate 1,509, forward strand.
TCAAGCGCTTCAGAGGGGCGATCAGCGGCCACAGCGCGTAATCCAGTACCCGCAGGTACAACAAGCCAATCAGAATCATGAAACCGTAGGGCTCAAGGCGCGCGAACTTCCATGCCAAAGGTCCCGGCAACAGGCTGATCGCGATGCGGCCGCCATCGAGCGGCGGAATCGGCAACAAGTTCAACAGCATCAGCGCGAGGTTTACGACGATACCGGCAGTCGCCATGGCGAAGAAGTAATCACCGCCATAGCCATCCAGTGCCGTCTGCAGACCAATCATCAAACCCCATCCGAAGGCCTGCGCAAGGTTCGCGGCCGGCCCCGCTGCAGCGACCCAGAACATGTCGCGCTTTGGGTGGCGCAGGCGGCCGAAGTTGACCGGTACCGCCTTCGCCCAGCCGAAGGGCGGGAAGCTCGCGCCAGTGGCGAGGTTTAGCAGCACGATGCCGAGCGGCAGCGCGAGCGTGCCAACCGGATCGACGTGACGCAGCGGATTGAGGCTGATGCGTCCGGCCAAATGCGCGGTGGGGTCGCCAAGGCGGAAGGCCGCATAGCCGTGCGCGGCTTCATGCAAGGTGATCGCCAGCAACACAGGCAGCGCCCAAACCACGATCGTCAGGACGATATCCATGGTCACTCAATTTCAGGAAAAACAGTAGTTTACCAGACGACCTCAGTCGTCCAGCCCGAGCGGCCCGAGCGGCCCGAGACCGCGTCGAATCACCTCCGGCGCACCGCCTGTCAGGTCGATCACGGTCGTCGCTTCCGGGCCGCAGGCGCCCGCTTCGATCACCAGATCCACCTGCTTTTCGAGGCGCTCGCGGATTTCCTCGGCGTCGGTCAGCGGCAGATCTTCGCCCGGCAGCAACAGGGTCGAGGTGAGCATCGGCTCGTTGAGTTCGCCAAGCAGGGCCGCGACCACCGGATGGGAGGGGCAGCGGATGCCGATCGTCTTGCGTTTGGGGTGCAGCACGCGACGGGGCAGCTCCTTGGTGCCTTCGAGGATGAATGTGTAGGGACCGGGGGTCACCGCCTTGAGCAGTCGGTACTGCGCGTTATCGACCCGCGCATAGTGCGCGATTTCTGAGAGGTCTCGCACCATCAGGGTCAGATGGTGGCGATCGTCCACGCCACGGATGCGGCGGATGCGCTCGAGCAGGTGCGCGTCGCCCGTCTGCCCCGCCAACGCGTAGGCCGAATCGGTCGGGAACACCACAAGGCCGCCGTCGCGGATGATCTCCGCCGCTTGTCGCAGCAGCCGTGGCTGCGGGTTTTCAGGAAAGAGTGAGAAGAACTGGGCCACGTTCGCAGACCGGGCAGGAAAGCGCGGATTCTATGCCTGCAGCGTCAAGGCTGTCGCGGGTTTCAGAGCTTTGACCAGACGGGCGTCAGATCCTCCGGCAACGGATCGGATCCGCCGAGGTCGACGCTGCTCTCGCCGGGCCCGTGAAAATCCGACGCGCGCGACGCGAGAAAACCGTAGCGCCGGGCGACGCGAGCGAACTCCAGCACGGCCTCGCGATTATGCGACCCGGAGACCACCTCGATGGCCTCGCCACCCAAGTCGTGAAAGCGCACGAACAGTTCGTCGAGCTCGCGCTTGGACAACCGGTAGCGGCCCGGATGCGCGATCACGGCCAGGCCGCCCGCGGCGTGGATCCACGCCAGCGCGTCCTCCATCGTCGCCCATACATGCTCGACGTAGCCCGGCTTTCCGCGCACAAGGTAATGGTCGAACACGCTCTTCACGTCACGTGCAGCGCCGATCTCGGCAAGGTAACGCGCGAAGTGTGAACGACTGACGAGCGCCGGATTGCCGACATACTTCAAGGCACCTTCATAGGCGCCACGAATGCCAATCGCGGCAAGCGCCTCACCCATGCGCACCGCGCGGCCGTCGCGGCCGGCGCGCACATCGGCCAAGCCGTCTGCCAACACGGTACACGCAGGATCTACGCCAAGGCCGACGATATGCACCGTCTGTTCGCCCCACGACACCGACACCTCCACCCCATTCACGAACGCAAGCCCGTGGATACGGGCGGCTTCGCGTGCGTCGGCCAAGCCGGCGAGCTCGTCGTGATCGGTCAGCGCAAGTAGTTCGACGCCGTTGCGCGCGGCGCGTGCGACGACCTCGGCTGGGGCAAGCAGGCCATCCGAAATGGTGGAGTGACAGTGAAGATCGGCGTTGATTGGGGGCATTCAGCAAGTGTACTCCACCGCCCCGCCGCTAACCCGGCGATCTTGCGCGGCGCTCAGCGCGTATCGAAAAAAGTTTGCAAGAGCGCGGCCAGGTCGGCCGGACGCTCCAAGTGCAGGTTGTGGCCGCAGTCGTGAAGGGTGGCGAGTTGCACGTCCGGAATGACAGCGAGCCGCGCGCTCACCTCATCGCGCGTCAAACCAAGCCGCTCCAGCAGCGCGGTGTCGTCGGCCAGCACCGCGAGGACGGGTGCGGCGATGCGCCGCCACACGGCAGCCGTCTCGGCGAAGCGGTAGAGCGCTGGGCTGACATGCTTGTGCGCTGGGTCCGCCGCGCGGATGACGCCGCCCAGACCATCCTCCTCACCAACATGACGAGCGAGGAACTCGGCGCGCTCCGGTGGCAGACGCGGATTCTCGAAACGCAACTGGCGCGCCAGACCGGAGAAGTCCGGGTAGCTGCGAAATCGCTCCGGCTCGCGCAACTGGTGCAACCATTTTTCGAGGCGGCCAGGTGCGTCCTCCGGTGCGGCATCGCGCAGGCCGAAGGCATCGAGTGACGCGACTGCGCGCACCCGGTTTGGCCGCACCCCGGCATACATGCAAACAAGATTGCCGCCGAGGCTGTGGCCGACCAGGCGCACTGGCTCGTCCGGGCTGTAGGCCTGCAGCAAGGCGTCGAGATCACTGAGGTAGTGCACAAAGAGGTAGCTGTCGGCGCTCCACGCGCTCTCGCCGAAACCGCGCAGGTCCGGCGCGATCACATCCCAATCGTCCGCCAGTGCATCGACAAGGAAGTGGAAGGATGCCGACACATCCATCCAGCCGTGCAGCAGGAAAAGCTTGCGCGCTCCGGTACATGGCCAGCGCCGCACATGCAGGCGCAGACCACGCACATCGAGCCATTCGCTATGCGATTGACGGCGCGGCATCCACGGCGTTGCAGCAGTCGTCATGGCAAGCTCCGTGCGCGAAAAGCGTAAATGTTATCAGCAGGTTGCCGTGACTCTGGCCTTCCGGTAGAGTGCCGCCCCTGTCGATCGGGAGAGCGTCTGCCCTGTGCAGGCCGCCGAAGGCGTAACCCCGGAACCGCTCAGGTACAAAGGACCGACGACACGCGCAGCGCGCGCCGCTGCGTGGAACACAATCTGGAGAGCAGGCGCGGCATCGACCGCGCCCACCGAAGGGGCAGCATGCCAGGCGGCATGTAATCTCTCAGGTACCAAGGACAGATGGGGTCCGCCGCACAGCGTATCGTGCGGCGGACCCTTTTGCGTTTTTGGACTAACCTGAATTTGCCACCTTATTTGGCACCTAAGTTGCCAACACTCCGGGAGCCTCACTTGGGCAAGCAGACACCTCTTTTTGACCTCCACGTCGCCGCGGGCGCGAAAATCGTCGACTTCGCCGGCTGGGATATGCCGATCCACTACGGCTCCCAACTCGAAGAGCACCACCAGGTACGGCGCGACGCCGGCATGTTCGATGTCTCGCACATGCTGCCGGTGGACGTATCCGGTGCCGGCGCACAGGCTTATCTCGCCAAACTGCTGGCCAACAACGTGCGCAAGCTCACGCTGCCCGGCAAAGCGCTCTACTCCTGCATGCTGCAGGACGATGGCGGCGTGGTCGACGACCTGATCACCTACTTCTTTGCGCCGGACGACTACCGCATCGTCGTGAACGCCGGCACCGCCGACAAGGACATCGCGTGGATGCGCACGCAGGCCGCAAAGATGGCCGCCAACGTCACCATCGTGTCACGTCGCGATCTGGCAATGATCGCGGTGCAAGGCCCGAATGCGCGAGCAAAGACCTGGGCAGCCCTGCCCGGCTCGCAAGCCGCCAGCGAGGGGCTCAAGCCCTTTCAGGCTGCGAAGTGGCAGGGCGAGTTCGGCGAAATCATGATCTGCCGCACCGGCTACACCGGCGAAGACGGCTTCGAGCTGATCTTACCGGCGCAACGCGCAGGCGAAATCTGGAAGGCGCTGGAAGCGGCCGGCGTGAAGCCGATTGGCCTGGGCGCGCGCGACACGCTGCGCCTGGAAGCCGGAATGAACCTCTACGGCTCGGACATGGACGAGACAAAGAACCCGCTCGAATCCGGCCTCGCCTGGACGGTGGACTTCACCGATGGGCGCGACTTCATCGGCCGCGCCGCGCTCGAAGCCTATGATCGCAGCAAGCAGTTGGTGGGTCTGCTGCTCGAGGACCGCGGCGTGCTGCGCGGCCACATGCGCGTCGTCACCCCGCATGGCGAAGGCGAAACGACCAGCGGTTCGTTTGCGCCGTCGATGAACGCCTCGATCGCGTTCGCACGCGTCCCGGCGGCGGTACAACTGGGCGACACCGTGGAGGTCGACATCCGCGGCAAGCTGCTGAAGGCGCGCGTCACCAAACTCTCGTTCGTACGCAACGGCAAGGTACTGGTCTGAGCGACACGACAGCCGGCAGATTTGGACGATGCATCGGGATGTTTTGACCTCATCCCTGTGCGCGAATGAACGCTGCGGCAACACTTGATTGGCTTTGAACATTTGAACTTCACTCACAGGAGCGAACACATGAGCACCCCGACCAGCCTGCGCTATACCGAAACGCACGAATGGGTCCGAATGGAGCCGGACGGCACCGTGACCGTCGGCATCACCGACCATGCGCAGAACGCCCTGGGCGATGTGGTATTTCTTGAGCTGCCGGATGTCGGCCGCACGCTGAAGGCCGGCGAGAACTGCGCCATCGTTGAATCGGTGAAAGCCGCATCCGACATCTACGCCCCGATCGCGGGTGAAGTGATCGAAACCAACCAGGCCGCAGTGGATGCACCGGAATCGGTAAACGCCGACGCCTACGCCGCGTGGCTATTCAAGCTCAAGCCGGTGAATGCAGACGACGTGGCGAAACTGCTCGACGCGGCGGCCTACGACAAAATCGCCAACGCCTGATTTACGCGTATCGATCTGCTGCGCGATCCAATCACGGGCCTGCGATGCTCGCCGTACTCAAGTACGGCTGCGCTTGTCGGCCCGAGCTTGGGTCGCTCGCAACGATCCCTTCGCGCAAATCCTCGTTTCTGAGCACCCGATCTACTCCGATTGCCGGCGCCCAAAAGAACAACACACCGCGCCTCTGCCCCGACCTGTACCGCATCCTGACAGAGCCAGACCATGCTGAACCTACCGCTTTCCGCGCTTGAACGGCGCGATGACTTCATCAGCCGCCACATCGGCCCCGATGCCGCCGAGACCGCCGCAATGTGTGCCGACATCGGCGTCGCGTCGCTCGCCACGCTGATTTCCGAGACCGTGCCTGCCGGCATCCGCCTGGCCGCGCCGCTGGCGATCGCCGCCGCCGTGCCCGAACACGAAGCGCTCGCCAAGCTCAAGGCCATCGCCAGCAAGAACGTGCTGAAGCGTTCGCTAATCGGTCTGGGCTACTACGACACCATCCTGCCTAAGGTCATCCTGCGCAACGTGCTGGAAAACCCGGGCTGGTATACCGCCTACACACCCTACCAGGCCGAGATCGCCCAAGGCCGCCTTGAAGCGCTGCTGAATTGGCAGCAGATGGTGATGGATCTCACCGGGATGGCGCTCGCGAACGCCTCGCTGCTCGACGAAGCTACCGCCGCTGCCGAAGCCATGGCGATGGCGCGCCGCGCGTCGAAGTCCAAGTCCAACGCCTTCTTCGTCGACAGCGCCGCCTTCCCGCAGACCATCGACGTCGTGAAGACGCGCGCCAAGTACTTCGGCTGGGATCTGGTCTTCGGCACCGCCGAGGAAGCCGCATCCGCCGACGTGTTCGGCGCGCTGCTGCAGTACCCGGACAAGACCGGCGCGGTGCGTGACCTCACCGACACCATCGCCGCACTGAAGGCCAAGGGCGCCCTGGTGGCCGTGGCGTCGGACCTGATGGCGCTGGTGCTGCTCAAATCGCCGGGCGAGATGGGCGCGGACATCGCGCTGGGTTCGGCCCAGCGCTTCGGCGTGCCGATGGGCTTCGGCGGCCCGCACGCTGCCTTCTTCGCCACCCGCGACGAGCACAAGCGTTCGGTGCCGGGCCGCATCATCGGCGTATCGGTCGACGCACGCGGCAAGAAAGCGCTGCGCATGGCGCTGCAAACGCGCGAGCAGCACATCCGCCGCGAGAAGGCCAACTCCAACATCTGTACCTCGCAGGTGCTGCTGGCCAACATGGCAGGCATGTACGCGGTGTATCACGGGCCCAAGGGCCTGCAGACCATCGCCTCGCGCATCCACAAGCTCGCCGCAATCTTCGCCGCCGGCTTGAAGGGCGCGGGCTACACGCTGCGCACCGCACAGTTCTTCGACACGCTGGACATCGAAACCGGCGACAAGACCGCTACATTGCACGCAGACGCCGTGGCCGCGGGCTACAACCTGCGCCATGTCTCCGACACCGCGCTGGGCGTGTCCTTTGACGAGAAAACCACGCGTGACGATGTATCCGCGCTGTTCGGTCTTTTCGGCGTGAAGGCCGACCTTGCCGCGCTGGAAGCCAGCGTCGCGCTACCCGAGTCGCTGCTGCGCACCGATGCCATCCTCACGCACCCGGTGTTCAACAGCCACCACACCGAGCACGAGATGCTGCGCTATCTGAAGAAGCTGCAGAACCGCGACCTCGCACTCGACCACTCGATGATCTCGCTGGGCTCCTGCACGATGAAGCTCAACGCCACCAGCGAAATGATCCCGGTCACCTGGCCTGAGTTCAGCGATGTGCACCCTTTCGTACCGCGTGAGCAAGCTGCGGGCTACCTCGAGATGATCGAGGGCCTCGCTAACTATCTGCGCGCAGTCACCGGCTTCCCGGCAATCTGCATGCAGCCGAACTCCGGCGCGCAGGGAGAATACGCCGGCCTCATCGCGATCCGCCGCTACCACGAGGCGCGCGGTGACGCGCACCGCAATATCTGCCTGATCCCGAAGTCCGCCCACGGCACCAACCCGGCCTCCGCACAGATGTGCGGGCTGAATGTGGTGGTGGTCGACTGCGATGAGAACGGCAACGTCGACGTCGCGGACCTCAAGGCCAAGGCCGAACAGCACAAGGACAACCTCGCCGCGCTGATGATCACCTACCCATCGACGCACGGCGTGTTCGAGGAAGCCGTGAAGGACATCTGCGCCACGGTGCACGCCTTCGGCGGCCAGGTCTACATGGATGGCGCCAACCTCAACGCGCAGGTCGGCCTCACCTCGCCCGCAACCATCGGCGCCGACGTGAGCCACATGAACTTGCACAAGACCTTCTGCATCCCGCAGGCGTCGGCGGCCCCGGCATGGGCCCGATCGGCCTCGCGGCGCACCTCGCCCCGTTCATGGCCGACCATGCCGTGAAGCCCACCGGCGCCGACGCGCGTTCGCACGCCGGCCAGGGCGCGGTCAGCGCCGCCCCGTTCGGCTCGGCGAGCATCCTCACCATCTCGTGGATGTACATCACGATGATGGGCGGCGAAGGCCTCAAGCAAGCCACCGAGTACGCGATCCTCAATGCCAACTACGTCGCCGCCAAGCTCGCGCCGCACTACCCGGTGCTCTACCGCGGCACCCACGGCCGCGTCGCGCACGAGTGCATCCTGGACATCCGCCCGATCAAGGCCGCCACCGGCATCACCGAGGTCGACATCGCCAAACGCCTGATGGATTACGGCTTCCACGCACCCACGATGTCCTTCCCGGTTGCCGGCACGATCATGGTCGAGCCAACCGAGTCGGAATCGAAAGCCGAGTTGGATCGCTTCATTGCCGCGATGACGCAGATCCGCGAAGAAATCCGCAAGGTCGAACAAGGCACCTGGCCCGCCGACGCCAACCCGCTCAAGCACGCCCCGCACACGCAGGCGGACGTGATGGTCGCCGAGTGGACACGCGTATATTCACGTGAAGAAGCGGTGTTCCCGCTGGCTTACGTTGCGGAAAACAAGTTCTGGCCGAGCGTCAATCGGATTGATGACGTGTACGGGGATCGGAATTTGTTCTGTGCGTGTGTGCCGATGGAGGAGTATTCGGCGTAATGGCCGGGGTGCTTCGGCTGTTGCAGTAAAGAAGAAGGGCCGCCCGATGGGCGGCCCTTCTCAATAGGCAGACCCCAACGCTACTTGAGTGATCTGATTTCTGCCTCAAGAAGCGCCCTCAGTCCAGCGCCTTTGTCGGTCCAGATGTCGTCGATCCTCCAAACGCCATGTGACCTTCGCAGGCTCAAGCGCACACTGTGCTCAGCACCAAGGTTGACAAATGAGACTAACGCGATCGCAGCAGCGTCTCCCGCTTGGTGCACCGTTACCTGACGAAGCGTCAGGTCGTAGTCCTGGCAAACGCAGAGCGGATCCATATCTAGCACGCCAGCTTCGCCGCCAAGCGCAGCCGCGTCTCGTTTGATCAACGCATGCAACGACGGTGTCAGTATCGTCTTGGCCCGGTCGCCAGTGAGGCTAACGGGCTCCGAATCCGCTCGGTAGCTTCCATACACATGTTTGACGAATTGCTCCGCGGTTTCTGCCGCGAACGTCACGCCCGCAAACAGCAGACCCAGCCCGACAACCGACAACAATCTGAATCGGCGAGCCATCAATCATTGCGTCCAACGGTAAATGTCGTAGCTCGGTTGGTGTTCACGGTATCCGGGACCCGACCACATGTCTCGTTGCCGGAAGTCCGACAGCCACTCACGCCCGCTATACATTGCAACGTGGCCGGCGACATTCCCACCTTCATAGTTCTGGATGACTACGATATCGCCCTTCGCCGGCACGAAGGCAGGCGTGACGGTAATACGTGAGAACCCGTTTGTTCGAAGCGTGTCCCCATACTGCCTGGCAAGCGCGGGATGTTGGGTCAGCCGCAGACCGCCTGCAGCCAACGCCAAGCGGATGGAACGGGCGCAATGGCCCGTTGAGTGACCGGCGGCGTGCGCGTCCAGATAACGCACCGCCTCATCAATGTCCAGTTGTTCGGTCATGCCACCCTCACGTTAAATGCCATTTGCATTTTCAGCATACAACAAAAATGACGACAAACCACCCGTAACATCAGTCTGTCCGTGCAATATCGAACGGCCCCGGAGTAAACAAATTGGACGTTGTTTTGCGCTACCGCGAGACGGGACATGGAGAGTCGCCCAATCCCGCCCCACTTGGTATGCTGGCAAGTGCAACGAGCCGGTTTGTGTGCGTCAAGTTGTGCAAAAGGATTGATCAGGTATTCGGTTGATTCCGGGTTGCCGTGGTCGGCGCGCGGGGCGTAGCCCGGAGCGCCGACC
>JAJZLD010000084.1 GCA_021803785.1 Pseudomonadota bacterium
GGGCTGTCTGAGCAGACGATGAGCGCACTCAAGGAACGCGTGAAGTGGCGTAGCCGCCGGGGCCTGCTCGAACTCGACATCTTCTTCACGCGTTACTACGCGAAGCATCTCGATGCCCTGAGCGACGCCGAGCTTGAAACGCTGCTCGACATGCTCACCACGGACGATATCGAACTGTGGAAATGGGTCGGGGGCCGGGAGGAATGCCCGGTCGAAGAATGGAAAAGCTTGATCGCCGCCATCCGTCAGGCATGACGGGCGCGGTATCCGATGGATTACTGCAACCACTGGCACAGAAGGTAAGAATCATGACGACTCAACGCACCGCTACGCTGACCATCGATGGCAAGAGCGTCGAATTTCCGGTGATGTCTGGCGTACACGGGCCGGACGTCATCGACATTCGCAAACTCTACGGCTCGACCGGTAACTTCACCTTTGACCCGGGCTTCCTGTCCACAGCGAGTTGCCAGTCGAAGATCACTTACATCGACGGCGACAAGGGTGAGCTGCTGTATCGCGGCTACCCGATCGAACAACTTGCCGAGAAGTGCGACTTCCTGGAAACCGCCTACCTGCTGCGCGAGGGCGAACTGCCCACCGTCAAGCAGAAAGAAGCTTTCGTGAAGTCGATACAACGTCACACGATGGTTCACGAACAGCTGACCCGCTTCTACCAGGGCTTCCGCCGTGACGCACACCCGATGGCCGTGTGCGTGGGTGTCGTTGGTGCGCTGTCGGCGTTCTACCACGATGCGGCTGACTTCTCGGATCAGGAACACCGAACGGTGTCCTTCCACCGCATCCTCGCGAAGATGCCAACCATCGTTGCGATGGCCTATAAGTACTCGGTTGGCGAGCCGTTCATGTACCCGCGTAACGACCTCGATTACACCGAGAACTTCATGCACATGATGTTCGGTACGCCGTGCGAGAAGTATGTGCCGAACCCGGTGCTGGCCAAGGCGCTTGACCGCATCCTGATTCTGCACGCCGACCACGAACAGAACGCATCGACCTCCACCGTGCGTTTGGCAGGCTCGTCCGGTGCCAATCCGTTCGCGTGCATCTCGGCCGGTATCGCCTGTTTGTGGGGCCCCGCCCACGGGGGCGCGAACGAGGCCTGCCTCAACATGCTGGAAGAGATCGGCGATGTGTCGCGCGTTGGCGAGTACATCAAGCGCGCGAAGGACAAGAACGACTCCTTCAAGCTAATGGGCTTCGGTCACCGCGTGTACAAGAACTACGACCCGCGCGCCAAGCTGATGCGCGAGACCTGTCACGAAGTGCTGCACGAACTCGGCCTGCATGACAGCAAGCTGTTCAAGCTCGCGATGGAACTCGAGCGGATCGCGCTGGAAGATCCGTACTTCGTCGAGAAGAAGCTTTACCCGAACGTCGACTTCTACTCCGGCATCGTGCAGAGCGCGCTGGGGATTCCGACTTCGATGTTCACCTGCATTTTCGCCCTTGCGCGCACTGTTGGCTGGATGAGCCAGTGGGAGGAAATGCTTACCGACGCCGACTACAAGATCGGCCGTCCGCGTCAGCTCTACGTGGGCGCCGCAAGGCGCGACGTTACCCCGATCGCCTTGCGCTGACACAACAGATGGCAAGTCGCAACAGTGTTTGACCGCGGGGCGGGCTGACGATCTGGGGGGAGAGTCTCCCCGTCCCGTTTTTTCCGGTGTGAGTGGCTTCCGCCGGATCGCTGTGCGGCGTGCTTCATTCACCCGCAGAAAGACAGGTGGCTCCAATGATGAGACAGTATCTGGGCAACTCCTATCTGTTCGGGAGCAATGCGCCGTTCATCGAGGAACTCTACGAGTCCTACCTTGATAACCCGGCCAGCGTTCCCGAGCAGTGGCGAGATTATTTCGATGCCCTGCAGAACATGCCTGGTGCCGCGACGCGCGATGTCGCCCACGCCCCAGTCATTGCATCCTTCGCACAGATGGCGAAGCAGAACAAGCTTTCGACCGCCGCTGTCGGCATTGCCGACAAGCGTCAGATCGGCGTGCTCCAGATGATCAACGCTTATCGATTCCTCGGTAACCGTTGGGCACAGATCGATCCGCTCAAACGCCAGGAGCGCCCACAGATCGCCGAGCTCGAACCTTCGTTCTATGGCTTCACCGAAGCGGATCTGAACCAGCAGTTCAACACTGGCTCCTTCCACTTCCCCAACGGACAGCAGGCAACGCTGCGCGAGATTCTTGAGGCGGTACGCGAAACGTACTGCGGCACCATTGCAACGGAATACATGTATCTCTCTGACATCGGTCAGAAGCGCTGGATCCAGAGCAAGCTAGAACCAAACCGCAGCCGCCCGAACTTCAGCGTCGAGCAGCGCAAGCGCATTCTTGAGCGGATGACGGCAGCGGAGACGCTCGAGAAGTACCTGCACACCCGCTATGTCGGCCAGAAGCGCTTCTCGCTGGAAGGCGGCGAGTCAGCCATCGTTGCGATGGATACGATCATCAACCATGCCGGTGCCGCCGGTGTACAGGAAATCGTGATCGGAATGGCCCACCGCGGCCGTCTCAACGTGCTGGTCAACACGCTGGGCAAGCAGCCCGCGATGCTGTTCTCGGAGTTCGAAGGCAAGCACGCGGCGGACCTTTCCGCTGGCGACGTGAAGTACCACATGGGTTTTTCGTCCGATGTCAGCACTCCGGGAGGCCCGGTGCACCTGACGTTGGCGTTTAACCCGTCTCACCTCGAAATTGTGAACCCGGTGGTCGAAGGGTCGGTGTATGCCCGTCAGCAGCGCCGCTCTGAAGCGGAAAAACTCTGCGCGCTGCCGGTGTTGATTCACGGCGATGCGGCGGTGGCGGGGCAGGGCGTGAACCAAGAGATGTTGAACTTCTCGCAGACGCGGGGTTTTGGCACTGGCGGCACGATCCACATTGTCATCAACAACCAGATTGGTTTCACCACTTCCGATCCGCGCGATCTGCGTTCGTCGATCTACTGTACCGACGTGTTCAAGATGGTCGAAGCGCCGATCTTTCATGTCAACGGCGACGACCCTGAGGCGGTCGCGCTGGTCTGTCAGATCGCCGTCGAGTTCCGCCAGACGTTCAAGAAGGATGTCGTGGTTGACATCATCTGCTACCGCAAGCTTGGCCACAACGAGCAGGACGAGCCGATGGTCACGCAGCCGCTGATGTACAAGAAGATCAATGCGCATCCGGGTTCGCGCAAGCTGTACGCGGATCGCTTGGTCGGCCTTGGGGTGTGCCGCGCAGATGAACCGGACCAGATGATTACTGAGTACCGTGCCGCACTCGATCGCGGTGAACTGCTCTACAACCCCGTGCTGTCTGGCTACACCCGCAAGTTCGCGCAGGACTGGTCGCCGTTCCTGAAGAAGGAATACACCGACGACTGTGACACCTCGGTGCCATTAGCCGAATTGCGCCGCCTTGCGCAGCGCCTGACCGACGTGCCCTCCAGCATCACGCTGCACTCGCGTGTGGCCAAGATCATTGAAGACCGCAAGGCGATGGGTGAGGGCAAACTGCCGCTCGACTGGGGCATGGGTGAGAACCTTGCTTACGCGTCGCTGGTGGCCGAAGGCTTCGGCGTACGCCTGTCGGGTCAGGATGCCGGGCGTGGCACCTTCTTCCATCGCCACGCAGTGCTGCACGATCAGAACCGCGAAGTGTGGGACGAAGGCACCTATGTGCCGGCCCAGCACATCCAGGACAACCAAGCGCCCTTCACGGTTATCGACTCCGTGCTGTCGGAAAACGCGGTGCTGGCGTTTGAGTACGGTTTCGCGACTGCGGAACCGAACCATTTGGTTGTGTGGGAAGCCCAGTTCGGCGATTTCGCCAATGGCGCCCAGGTCGTAATCGACCAATTCATCAGCTCGGGCGAAGCGAAGTGGGGCCGTCTGTCAGGTATCACGATGCTGCTGCCACATGGTTACGAAGGTCAGGGGCCGGAGCACTCCTCGGCGCGCCTAGAGCGCTACATGCAACTGTGTGCGGAAAACAACTGGCAGGTCTGTGTACCCTCGACGCCGTCGCAGATCTTCCACTTGTTGCGCCGTCAGATGGTGCGCAAGCTGCGCAAGCCACTGATCGTGATGACACCGAAGTCGCTGCTGCGCCACAAGGACGCAGTTTCTACGCTGGACGAACTCTCGAATGGCCGTTTCCGTACGGTGATTGGCGAGGTCGATCCGTTGGATCCGAAGGCTGTCACGCGCGTGATTCTCTGCTCCGGCAAGATCTACTACGAGCTGGTCGCCGAACGGCGCGCCAAAGGCATCCAGAACACGGCGATCGTGCGCATCGAACAGCTTTATCCCTTCCCGAATGAGGCATTTTCCGAAGAGCTTGGCAAATACCCCAATGCCCAGGAAGTGGTGTGGTGTCAGGAGGAGCCCCGTAACCAGGGTGCCTGGTACTGGATCGTCTCCCGTCAGCATCTCGCTCGCTCGCTGGGCAAGAGCCACCAACTCTACCTTGTCAGCCGTCCGGCCTCGGCATCGCCGGCGGTCGGCTACTTCGCCAAGCACCAGGCGCAGCAAAAGGCGGTGATCGAAGGCGCATTCGGTGAACTGAATCAGGACGTCGCTCCGAGCCGTTGAGCTGGCGCGTCAGAGAGCATATAGAGGGAAGAAAAATGCTGATCGAAGTGAAAGTCCCGCAGCTTTCCGAATCGGTGTCCGAAGCGACGCTGGTGAGCTGGCATAAGAAAGAAGGCGACGCGGTTGCCCGCGACGAAAACCTGATCGACATCGAGACCGACAAGGTCGTGCTCGAGACGCCAGCCCCCGCAGCCGGCGTGTTGGTCAAGATCATCAAGGGCAACGGATCGAGCGTTACCAGTGGCGACCTGATCGCACAGATCGACACCGAAGCGACCGCGGGCGCCTCCGCGCCCGCCGCGACTGCGGCCCCGGCAGCAGCACCGGCGTCCGCTGCTACTGCGGCTGCCGCACCGTCGGGCATGGGCCCGGCCGCGCGCAAGATCCTCGCGGAGAAGGGCGTCGATCCGTCGAGCGTGCATGGCACCGGCCCTGGCGGCCGCGTAACCAAGGCGGATGCGCTGGGTACGACGACCCATACCGTCACCAAGGCGGCGGTGGTGTCGTCCAGCCTCCCGGCCGTTGGTACTACAGCGTCGGCACTGCCGCAACCGCCGGCGCCGGTGGCGTTGGAGTCGGTGTTGGCCGATCGTCCGGAGCAGCGCGTGCCAATGAGCCGCCTGCGTGCCCGTATTGCGGAGCGCTTGCTGCAATCGCAAGCCACCAACGCCATCCTGACCACGTTCAACGAGGTCAACATGGCGCCGGTGATGGAGATGCGCAAGAAGTACCAGGAGAAGTTCGAGAAGGAGCACGGCGTGAAGCTGGGCTTCATGTCCTTTTTCGTGAAGGCGGCCGTTGCTGCACTGAAGAAGTACCCGGTGCTGAACGCATCGGTCGATGGCAATGACATCGTCTATCACGGCTACTTCGATATCGGTATCGCCGTGGGTTCGCCGCGCGGTTTGGTGGTGCCGATCCTGCGCAACGCCGACCAGATGACGCTAGCGGAAATCGAGAAGAAAATCGCCGAGTTCGGCGCCAAGGCGCGCGATGGCAAGCTCTCCATCGAAGAGCTGACGGGCGGCACCTTCTCGATCTCGAACGGCGGCATTTTCGGTTCGATGCTGTCGACGCCAATCATCAACCCGCCGCAATCGGCGATCCTCGGTATTCATGCCACTAAGGATCGTCCGGTGGTTGAGAACGGTCAGATCGTGATCCGTCCGATCAACTACTTGGCGATGTCGTATGACCACCGAATCATCGACGGGCGCGAGGCAGTGCTCGGTTTGGTCACCATGAAGGAAGCACTGGAGGATCCGGCGCGTCTGCTGCTGGAAATCTGACCGGAGGCAGCCCATGTCCGTCGCCGATGAAATCGCCAAACTGCACCAGCTGAAACAAGACGGCGCACTGACTGATGCGGAGTTCGCTGCGGCGAAAGCCCGCCTCCTGGGCGATGAAGCACCCCGCAGCAACGCTGCGGGGTCGGCGGCGATCAACGGATTGCGCCGTTCGCGTGACGACCGCTGGATCGGTGGTGTCTGCGGCGGCATTGGCCGGATGACCGGGGTAGAGTCGTGGGTCTGGCGCCTGCTGTGGGTGGTGATGGCCTGCTTCGCCGGTGTAGGTGTGTTTGCCTACGTCCTCTGCTGGATTTTTGTACCCGACGACAACGCCGGGTAATCACGATCGGAGCGTTCAATGGCTCAGGAATTCGATGTGTTGGTGATCGGCGGCGGGCCCGCCGGTTACGTTGCTGCCATCCGTGCGGCGCAGTTGGGGCTGAAAGCAGCCTGTTGCGAATCTGCGGCGTATGCCGACCCGAAAGGTGAGCCGCGTCTGGGGGGCACGTGCCTTAACGTCGGCTGCATTCCGTCGAAGGCACTCTTGTATTCGTCGGAACTTTACGATCACGCGACGCACGCCTTCGTGATGCATGGCATCAAGGTCGAAGGTGTGTCGATCGATGTGCCCTCGATGATCCGCCGCAAGGACAATATCGTCACGCAGCTCACCAGCGGCATCAAAGGGCTGTTCAAGAAGTACAAGGTCACATTCCTTGCCGGTCACGGCAGCTTCGTTGCGGAGGCCGACGGACTCTGGAAGATGAAGGTTGGCAACGAAGATGTTTTTGCCAAACATGTGATCGTCGCCACCGGTTCGCGTGCGCGGCATCTGCCGGGGATTCCGGTCGACAACGTCAACATCGTCGACAACGAAGGTGCGCTCAAGATGGAGGTCGTACCGAAGCGTTTGGGCGTGATCGGTGCTGGCGTGATCGGCCTGGAGATGGGCAGCGTCTGGAAGCGCCTTGGCTCCGAGGTGACCATTCTTGAGGCGCTGCCGGATTTTCTGGCCGCAGCTGATCAGTCGGTAGCGAAGGAGGCATGGAAAGTCTTCACGAAGAAGCAGGGTTTAAACATCCAGCTTGGCGTGCAGATCAAGGAAGTGACGACTGGCCCGAATACGGTCTCGGTGAAGTACGAGAACGACGAAGGCGACCAGATCCTCGAGTTCGACAAGCTGATCGTCGCGGTGGGCCGTACGCCGAACACCGAAGGGCTCAACGCAGCCGCCGTCGGCCTCAGGCTTGATGCCCGTGGCCGAATCGAAGTCGACGATCACTGCTCGACCAACCTGCGCAACGTATGGGCGGTCGGTGATGTGGTGCGGGGGCCGATGCTGGCGCACAAGGGCATGGAAGAGGGTGTCATGGTGGCCGAATGCATCGCCGGTCAGGCGGGGCACTGCAACTACGACACGATTCCTTGGGTCATCTACACCCAACCGGAGATCGCCTGGGTCGGAAAGACTGAACAGGATCTGAAGGCCGCGGGCATTCCATTCAAGGCGGGCCAAATCCCGTTCATGGCGAACGGTCGTGCCTTGGGGCAGGGCGACACCACGGGTTTCGTGAAGGTTTTGGCGCATGCCGAAACGGATCAGATCCTTGGTGCCCACATCATCGGCACCAACGCGTCGGAGCTGATCGCCGAGGCGGTCGTTGCGATGGAGTTTGGCGCGTCGTCTGAAGATCTCGCCCGTACCGCTCATGCCCACCCGACCTTGTCGGAAGTGATGCACGAAGCCGCGCTCGCAGTCGACAAGCGTTCGCTGCACTTCTAAAGCATTGCAACCGGACGGCCGTTCACCGGTTTATCGACCGAGAACGGCCGTTTTCTATTTCGATACGCAGCAGCCATGCCGCACCGCATCCTCAACGTTCCCGAATTTGGCGTCCGCGACGCCTATGAATCCCAGCTGAAGGCCCGTGGGTACAAGGCCGATGCGGCACAACGCAGCGCCATCGCGCGGTTACAGGAACTCTACACCGAACTGCTCGCTTTCAAGTCCGTTCGCCGAACGCGCTTGCGCAAACTGGTGTTCAATCCACGCCCGCCACGCAGCGTCTATCTCTGGGGAGGTGTCGGGCGCGGCAAGAGCTTCATCATGGACTGTTTCTTCGACGCAGTGCCTTACCAGCGCAAGCGTCGGGTTCACTTCCATGCGTTCATGCGGGAAGTGCATGAGTTGCTGCGCAGCTTCAAGGACAACGAAGACCCGCTGATCCGCGTGGCCGAGACGATTGCCCGCCAAACGCGGCTGATGTGCTTCGACGAGTTCCACGTCTCCGACATCGCCGACGCGATGATCCTCGGCCGTCTGCTGGACGCCCTGTTTGCACGCGGCGTGGTGTTCGTGATGACCTCGAACTATCCGCCGGATGGCCTCTATCCGAATGGGTTGCAGCGGCAGAATTTCCTGCCAACGATCGACCTGATTAAGCGGCGTTTCGATGTGCTTGAAGTTGATCAGGGCACGGACTACCGCTTGCGCGCGCTTGAGCGCATGAACATCTACATCGTACCGGCAGGCGCCAATGCGGACGAACAATTGGCCAATGAATTCAAACAGGTGGCCGGTGGCAAGGGGGCACCGGGCGAAATTGAATTGCTCGATCGCCAGATTCCGGTAAGGCGCCTGCATGACGGCACGGTGTGGTTCGATTTCGCAACACTTTGCGGAGGCCCCCGCTCACAGAATGACTACCTTGACCTTGCCCGGCGTTACCACACGATATTCGTGTCTGACGTTCCGGTCATGACACGCGAAAACGGGAACGAGGCGCGGCGCTTCACATGGCTTGTCGATGTGCTCTACGACTGCCGTGTGAAGCTGATCATCAGCGCTGCAGCCGAAGCGCAAGATCTTTATCGCGAGGGGCCGAATGCGCAGGAATTCCACCGCACCGTGTCGCGCCTGATCGAGATGCGCTCACGCGAGTACTTGGCGGAGCGTCATCGCCCAGCGTGATCGCTCGGCGCTGGTTCATACATTGGCCGTGCTAACATCGCCGTCGCACGCGCCCGCCGCCATGAAAGAACTCTCCAGCTACTTCGCCGAAGACGGCGCGCTCGCCCAACGCATTGCCGGTTACCGGCCGCGTCCTCAGCAGTTCGAGATGGCGCAGGCGGTCGCCGACGCCATCAAGGGCAATCGGGTGCTCGTCGCAGAAGCCGGTACCGGCACGGGAAAGACCTTTGCTTACCTTGTGCCGGCGCTGCTTTCCGGCGGCAAGGTGATCGTCTCCACCGGCACCAAGACGCTGCAGGACCAGCTGTTCCATCGCGATCTGCCTGCGGTGCGCGAAGCGTTACGCGTGCCGGTCAGCGTCGCGCTGCTCAAAGGGCGTGCGAACTATCTGTGCCCCTATCACCTGGAGCGGGCGCAGAGCGATGGGCGATTCGCCACCCGCGAAGATGCACTGCATTTGCCCAAAATCGTACGCTGGGCCAAGCACACCTCAACCGGCGATAAGGCCGAGTGCCCGGACGTTTCCGAAGACGCCGGCGTGTGGCAGCAAGTCACCTCGACACGCGACAATTGCCTCGGACAGGACTGTCCGTGCGTCAAGGAGTGCTTCGTCCTCGCCGCGCGCCGCGCTGCGCAAGAAGCTGAGGTTGTGGTGGTCAATCACCACCTCTTCTTTGCCGATGTGATGCTGCGCGATACCGGACTCGCTGAGTTACTGCCGGCCTGCAATACGGTGATCTTCGACGAAGCGCACCAGTTGCCCGAGACGGCAAGCATCTTCTTCGGTGAGAGCGTCTCGACCGGGCAATTGCTGGATCTCGCGCGCGACACTCGCAACGAGGCGATTGCCGGCGCCAAAGATTTCATGCCCTTGCAGGATGCGACCCGTGCGCTGGAAAAGGCGGCCCGCGATCTTAGGCTGGCTTTCCCTGGGGACAACCAACGGCTCGGCTGGAATCAACTTGGCAATTTGAAAGGCCTCGAACCGGCACTCGATTCGCTGGTTCGGGAGATGGATGCTTTTGCCGCCCTGCTTGAAACGCAGGCCGAACGCTCCGAGGGGCTTGAACGGTGCTGGCAGCGCACCTCCGAAATTGCGGAACGCATCACCCGATGGCGCATGCCGCCGGGGCCGGAAATCGTTCGCTGGGCCGAGGTGTACAGCCAGTCCGCGTCACTCAATGCCACACCGCTGCATGTGGCCGGACTCTTCCGCAAACAGCTGGAAGGCACTGCGCGTTCGTGGATCTTTACCTCGGCCACGCTTGCGGTCGGGCGCGACTTTCGGCACTACTGCGAGGAGCTCGGCCTCGACGCGCTGGATCCGCCTCCCGACACCGCGGTGTGGGGCAGCCCGTTTGATTACGCCACGCAGGCCTTGCTGTACGCCCCGGAAGGCATGCCTGACCCGAACAGCCCTGGCTATGTGGATGCGGTAGTCGAGGCAGCGTTCCCCGCGATTCGCGCTGCACAGGGGCGCACCTTCGTCCTTTGTACGGCTTTACGCGCGATGCAGCGTATCCATGAGCAGCTTGCGAGCCGTTTTGAGCGCGAGGCGCTGGATTTTCCGTTGCTGATGCAAGGGCAGGGTTCGCGCAGCGAATTGCTTGAGCGTTTCCGCAAGTTGGGTAACGCGGTGCTGGTTGCCAGCCAGAGTTTCTGGGAGGGCGTTGATGTGCCGGGCGACGCGCTGTCGCTCGTCGTGATCGACAAGCTGCCGTTCGCACCTCCGGATGATCCGGTGCTTGCCGCGCGTATCGAATGGATGCGTTCCGAGGGGCGAAACCCCTTCATGGATTACCAGCTGCCGCGATCGGTGATCAACGTCAAGCAGGGGGCAGGGCGGCTGATCCGCACCGAGCGCGACCGCGGCGTGTTGATGATCTGCGATCCGCGCATGATCGACAAACCCTATGGTCGACGCGTCTGGCAAAGCCTGCCGCCAATGGCTCGCACGCGTCGATCGTCAGACGTCATTGCCTTTCTCGAGACGCTACCGCCGCCAGCCAGAACGGACTGAACGCACAAAAGCAAAACGGCCCTTGCGGGCCGTTTTG